>NZ_BAAALD010000050.1:0-12929 GCF_039528095.1 Kitasatospora arboriphila | reverse complement strand
CCGCGCATCGCGAAACCCCCATTTGAACCTGTCCTGGTCGCCCCCGACGACCAGTGACCCGCGCTGCCGGATCCGCCGCCCGCGGACTGCGACGTGACCAAGAGCGCGCCGCCCGCCGAGCACCCGAACGGGGCGGCGGTCCGGCGGATCCGGCAGCGCGGCTCACTGGTCGTCGGCGTCGACCAGAACAGCTTCAACTGGGGCTTCCGCAATCCGCGGACGGGCCGGATCGAGGGCTTCGACATCGACCTGGCGCACGCGATCGCGGCCTCGGTGCTGGGCGACCCGGAGAAGATCACCTTCCGGACGGTGCCCACCGCCCGCCGGATCGAGGCGGTCAAGAACGGCGAGGTGGACCTGATCACCCGCACCATGACCATCACCTGCGAGCGGCTGAAGGACGTGGCCTTCTCCGCCCCGTACTTCCGCACCGGCCAGCAGGTGGTGGTGGAGCGGGCGGCCAGGGTGACCTCGCTGGCCGCGGCCTTCAAGGGGCGGCGGGCCTGCGTGGCCGCGCAGTCCTCCTCGGAGGCGGAGCTGAAGCGGGACCCGCGCGGCACCAGCGCGGTGCGGGTGGTGGAGAACCAGCTGGACTGCCTGGTGCTGATGCAGCTCGGCCAGGTCGACACCACCCTCACCGACGGTTCGCTGGCCGCCGCGCAGGCCGCGCAGGACCCGACCGTGCAGGTGCTCGACGAGAGCATCTCGGACGCCTACATGGGGGTGGCGGTCAACAGGGCGGCGCCCGACCTGGTGGCCTGGGTGAACCAGGTGCTGGCGGAGTACCGCGCGGACGGGGGGTGGCAGCGCAGCTACACGCGCTGGCTGGCGCCCACCATGGGTGCCTCCGCCGCACCGTACCTGCCGTAGTCTCGTCACCCCGTCACCCGATCGTCCCGTCGACCGACCGTCCCGTCACCCGTCGCCCCGTCACACGAAGCACCGTCACCGGGGGGCGCGCCGCAGGCGCGGGAGGTGCCGCACCGGCACCGGGCGACCGCACCGGAGAGGAAGGACCGTTGGCAGGAACTGCCGGCCCGGCGATGAGCCGGGAGGAGGTGGACCGCGCACTCGCGCGGCTGGGCGCCGAGCGCGACGCCGTGGAGGCGGCGCTGCTCGACCTGCAGGACCATCCGGGCCGCCGGCTGCTGGAGGGGGCCGCCCTCACCGGGCGCACCCGGGAGCGGTGGTCCGTCGCCGGGCAGGGCCTGTCCGTGCTGTGGTCGCTGTTCGACCGCTACTCGGAGGCGCTGGCCTCGGCGCGCGCCGTCCGCTCGCGCCGCAACCGGCCCGGCTCCGCCGAACTGGCGGAGCTCGGCGAACTGCTCGGCGGGGCCTCGGTCACCGTCTCCGGCGGGCAGCTGCCGGACGGCGGCGCCCGGCTCGGCGCACCGGCCCGGCTGGTCGAACGGATCAGCCTCGCCGACCTGCTGGAGCGGATGAACGCCTGGTACGCGACGGTGCTGGAGGTGGTCGCCGCCGCGGACGCGGTCTGGTCGGCGCTGCCCGCCCGGATCGACCTGCTGCTCGCCGAACTGCACCGGGTGCAGATGCTGGCGCTGTCGGTCGGCGTACGGCCGGGGGGCCACCCGCTCGCCGACGACCTCGCCGAACTGGCCGGGGACCTGGCGGCGCAGCGCACCGAGGTGGTCGCGGACCCGCTGGCGCTGTGGCGGCCCGCCCGGGTGCCCGCGCAGCGCGCCGAGGACGGGCCCGCCGCGGCCGCGATGACGGCCGGCACGGTCTCCGGGGTGGTCGACACCGCCCGCTTCGACCGGGCGGGCCGGGCGCTGGACGACGTCCGGGTGGAGCTGGAGGGGCTGCTGCGGCTGCGCGACGAGTCGCACGAGCGGCTGCAGCAGGTCGCCGACCTGCTGCAGCGGGCGGACGCCACGCTCGCCGAGGCCCGGCGGGCCCGCGGCGAGGTCCTGGCGAAGATCGCCGCGACCGAGGTGCCTGCCGTGCCGGGCCCGGCCTCGGCGCTCCGCGAGCGGATCGGCCAGGCCGTGGAGCTCCAGCACGGCGGCCAGTGGTACCGGCTGGGGCCGCTGCTGGACGCGCTGGAGGACGCGGCCGCCAAGGAGCTCGCCCGGGCCCGGTCCTCGCTGACCGAGGTGGCCCAGCCGCTGGCGGTGCGGGCCGAGCTGCGGGGGCGGCTGGAGGCGTACAAGGCGATGGCGGCGCGGCTGCGGATCACCGAGGACCCGGAGGTCGTCGAGCGGTTCGAGAAGGCGCGCTGGCTGCTGTGGAGCGCGCCGTGCGACCTGCGCGCCGCCGCGGAGGCGGTCGCCCGCTTCCAGCAGGCGGTGCGGCCGGTGCCGGCGCTGCCGGCCGGTCCGGGGATCGCGGCCGGTCCGGGTGTCACGGACGGCGGGAACGGGCAGGACCACCAGGCCCCGGCGGTGCAGGACACCCGGCCGGCGGGGGAGTTCGAGGGGGGCGGGGACAGCGATGGGTGAGGTGTGCACGCGGCCGGAGTGCTCCGGCAGCGGTGTGATCGACGCGGACGGCTACTGCGACGAGTGCGGGCTGGCCGCCGAGGCCGGCACCGGACGGGCCGCGGGGGCGGCGGGTACGGCGGCCGCACCGGCCGCGGCCGGTGCGGCGCCGGGGCGGTGCACCCGGGACTGCCCGGGCACCGTCGACGCGGACGGCTACTGCGACGAGTGCGGGCTGGCCGCCGAGGCCGGCGCACCGCGGGTGCCCCCGGCCCGGGTCTCCCCCGACTCCGCGCGCGCCGGCTCGTCCCGCACCGGCTCCTCGCGGACGATGTCCGGCCGGTCCCGCTCGCACCGCTCCGCACGGACGGGCACCGGCCGCTCGGTCTCGGTGCGCAGCAGCGGCGGCACCGCCGGGACGGGCCGCCGCGGCAACCTGGGCGCCGGCCTGGTGACGGTGCCCGCGGTGCCGCGGCCCGACCCGTCCGCGGCCGTGCTGGAGGACCCGGAGGTGCCGGAGCGCAAGCGGTTCTGCTCCAGGTGCGACGCGCCGGTCGGCCGCTCCAAGGGCGACCAGCCGGGCCGCCCGGAGGGCTTCTGCACCAAGTGCGGCACGGGCTACTCGTTCACGCCCAAGCTGCGCCGCGGCGACCTGGTCGGCGGCCAGTACGAGGTGGTGGGCTGCCTGGCGCACGGCGGGCTCGGCTGGATCTACCTGGCGGTCGACCGCCGGGTCAGCGACAAGTGGGTGGTCCTCAAGGGCCTGCTGGACACCGGTGACGAGGACGCGCTGGCGGTCGCGCTCGCCGAACGGCGCTTCCTCGCCGAGGTGGACCACCCCAACATCGTCCGCATCATCAACTTCGCCGAGCACCCCGACCTGCGGACGGGCGGCAGCGACGGCTACATCGTGATGGAGTACGTCGGCGGCAAGTCGCTCAAGGACATCGCCAACGAGCGCCGCACCCCGGACGGCCGGCGCGACCCGCTGCCGGTCGAGCAGGCGATCGCGTACGCGCTGGAGGCGCTGCCGGCGCTCGGCTACCTGCACGCCCGCGGGCTGGTGTACTGCGACTTCAAGATCGACAACGTGATCCAGAGCGAGGACTCGCTCAAGATCATCGACATGGGCGCCGTCCGGCGCCTCGACGACGACGGCCCGATCTACGGCACCGTCGGCTACCAGGCGCCCGAGATCGCCACCGACGGACCGTCACCCGCCTCCGACCTCTACACCGTGGCCCGCACCCTGGCCGTGCTCAGCCTCGACTTCCGCGGCTACGACACCACCCACCGGCACGACCTGCCCGGCCCCGACGAGACCCCGCTGTTCGCCGCCTACGAGTCGTACTACCGACTGCTCGTCAGGGCCACCGACCCGGACCCGGCCCGCCGCTTCGGCTCCGCCGAGGAGATGGCCGACCAGCTCACCGGCGTCCTGCGCGAGGTGCTCGCCCTGCAGGACGGCCGGCCGCGGCCCGCGCTCTCCACGCTGTTCGGGCCCGAGGTCCGGGTGCTCGACACCGACCCCGCCGCCGGCCCGCCGGACCCGGCCGCCGCCGCCCTCGCCCTGCCGGTGCCCCGGGTGGACACCGCCGACCCGAACGCCGGCTTCCTCGCCGCCCTGGCCGGCACCGCACCCGGCGAGGCGCTGGCCGCGCTCGCCACCGCCCCCGCGCCCTCGCTGGAACTGCGCCTGCGGGCCCTGCGCGCCCACCTGGAACTCGGCGACCCGGAGGCCGCCGCACGCGACCTCGACGCCGTCGAGCAGGACCACCCCGGGGACTGGCGGGCCGTCTGGTACCGCGGCCTCACCGCCCTCGCCGCCGGCCGCGCCGGGGCCGCCGCCGAAGCCTTCGACGCGCTGTACGACGCGTTCCCCGGCGAGGCCGCGCCCAAGCTGGCCCTCGCCCTCTGCGCCGAACTGCTCGGCAACGGCGAGGACGCCGCCGAGTTCCACCGCCTGGTCGCCACCACCGACCGCAGCTACGTCGGCGCCGCCTTCGGGCTGGCCCGGGTCCGGCTCGCGGCCGGCGACCGGGCCGGCGCGGTCGCCGCCCTGGAGGCGGTGCCGGAGGCCTCCGCGCACCACACCGCGGCACGGATCGCCGCCGTCCGCGCCCGGCTGAGCGACCGTCCTGCGACCGACCCGCTCGGCCCCGACCTGGTGCGCTGCTCCGAGCAGATCACCGCGCTCGGCCTGGACGCCCGGCGGCACGAGGAGCTCTCCGTCGAGCTGCTGGACGCCGCCCTCGGCTGGGTCGTCGCGGGCCGCCCGGGCGGCTCCGGAACGGCCGCCGCGGGCAGCGCGGACCCGGCCTGCGAAGTGCTCGGACATCCTGCCGGCGAACGGGAACTGCGCTTCGCCCTGGAGCACTCCTACCGGGTGTTGGCACGGTTGTCCGACCGGGCCGGAACGAGGATCGAGATGGTGGAGCGGGCCAACCGTGCCCGTCCACGGACGTGGGTGTGAGCAATGCCGCAGCAGCAGACCGTGTGCCCGAGCTGTGCCGAGCCGCTGGCCCCGGACGACGCCTACTGCGGCGCGTGCGGACACAGCACCGCCGGGCCCGCCGCACCCGCCGGGGCCCGGGTGGTGACCGACGTCCGGGGGCCCGGAGCGACCGTGCCCGACCTCCAGCCGGCCGGGCCGGCCGCGGGCGCCTGCGCGCACTGCGGAGCCACCGGCCTCGCCCCCGACGGGTACTGCGAGTCCTGCGGCAAGGCGCAGCCGCGGCCGCGGGACCACCAGGAGCGGGCCATGGCCGGCGTCGCCGGCGTCAGCGACCGCGGCCTGCGCCACCACCGCAACGAGGACGCCTTCACCGTCGCCGGCACCTCGCTGCCCGGCGGCCGGCCCGCCGTCGTCGCCGTGGTCTGCGACGGCGTCTCCTCCTCCGCCCGCCCGGACGAGGCCTCCGCGACCGCCGTGGACGCCGCCTCCGAGTCGCTGCTCAGCTCGCTGGAACGCGGCGACGACCCGACCGCCGCGATGCGCCGCGCGATCGCCGACGCCGCCCGGGCCGTCACCGAGCTCGCCTACGACGACAAGAACCGCGCCCGGCCGGACGGCGGACTCAACGCGCCCGCCTGCACCTACGTCAGCGCCATCGCGGCGGACGGCCTGGTCACCATCGGCTGGGTCGGCGACACCCGCGCCTACTGGATCCCGGACGACCGCGAGTCGGCCGAGCCCTACCGGCTCACCGAGGACGACTCCTGGGCCGCCCGGATGGTGGCCGCCGGGCTGATGGGCGAGGCCGAGGCGTACGCCGACCCGCGGGCGCACGCCATCACCGGCTGGCTCGGCGCCGACGCCGAGGAGCTCCTGCCGCACACCGTCGCCTTCACCCCGCACGTGCCCGGCGTGGTGCTGATCTGCACCGACGGCCTGTGGAACTACGCGGAGGCCGCCACCGACCTGGCCTTCTTCGTCCGCGCCGACGCCCGGACACAGCCGCTGGCCGCCGCCCGTTCCCTGGTCGACTTCGCGGTCACCGCGGGCGGGCACGACAACATCACCGTCGCGGTGCTGCCGATCACCCCGGGCGAGCCCGAGCACGAGCCCACCCTGCTCGACCTGCCCGTGCAGCGGCCCGCCGCCGAGGCGGCCCCCGCACCGCAGGGGCACGACGCCACCCTGCCGGACGGGCCGCCCCCGGCGCCGCCCGCACCGGCCGCACCTCCGATGCCGCCCTTCCCGCCGGCCCCGGCACCGCTCGACTGAGGACGGCCGCACCCGGGCGCGCCGCAGGCCGGCGCGGCCCCGCGCGCCCGCACGACGACCCGACCACCGCACGACGACCCCACCGGACCCGCCCGCCCGCTCGACAGGAGCCCTCAGCCCATGGCAAGTCTGGCCAAGCCGAACGCGCCCCGATTCGACGTCGACATCTTCCAGAACGAGTACCTCGCCGAGGGCGCCCGCGAGGTCAACGCGATCGTGACCGTCACCGCCACGGGCGGCGGCACCGCCGGCGGACGGCTGCCCGCCTCCGCCGACGGCGGCGACGCCGCCGTGGTGATCATGATCGACTGCTCCGGCTCGATGGACTACCCGGCCTCCAAGATGCGCAACGCCCGCGAGGCGACCGCCGCCGCGATCGACACCCTGCGCGACGGCGTCGCCTTCGCCGTCGTGGCCGGCACTCACGAGGCCGCGGAGGTCTACCCGGGCGGCGGCGAGCTGGCCGTCGCCGACCCGTCCACCCGGGCCGCCGCCAGGACCGCCCTGCGCAAGCTCACCCCGATGGGCGGCACCGCCATCGGCACCTGGCTGGCCCTCGCCCGCCGGCTCTTCGAGAGCCGCCCGGAGCGCTCCATCCGGCACGGCATCCTGCTCACCGACGGGCGCAACGAGCACGAGAAGCCCGCCGAGCTGCAGGCCGTCCTGGAGCGGGCCGCCGGGTACTTCACCGCCGACTGCCGCGGCGTCGGCACCGACTGGGAGGTCGACGAGCTGCGCCGGATCTCCTCCGCGCTGCTCGGCACCGTCGACATCGTCGCCGAGCCCTCCGGCCTGGCGGACGACTTCCGGGCGATGATGTCCGCCACCATGGGCAAGCAGGTCGCGGACGTCGCGCTGCGGATCTGGACCCCGGCCAACGCCGTGGTGAAGTACGTCAAGCAGGTCGCGCCCTCGGTCGAGGACCTCACCGGCCGCCGCACCGACACCGGCCCCCGGGCCGGCGACTACCCGACCGGCTCCTGGGGCGACGAGAGCCGCGACTACCACGTCTGCGTCGAGGTGCCGGCCGCCGCCGTCGGCGACGAGATGCTGGCCGCCCGCGTCAGCCTGGTGCTGCCGCGGCCCGACGGCACCGCCGAGACGCTCTCCCAGGGCCTCGTCCGGGCCGTGTGGACCGACGACCTGGCCTCATCCACCCGGATCAACCAGCAGGTGGCCCACTACACCGGCCAGGCCGAGCTGGCCGCGTCCATCCAGGAGGGCCTCGCCGCCCACCGCGCGGGGGACGTCGACCGGGCCACCGCCAAGCTGGGCGCGGCCGTCCGGCTCGCCCACGTGACCGGCAACGACGGCACGTTCCGTCTGCTGGAGAAGGTGGTCGACGTGGTGGATCCGAAGGAGGGTACGGTTCGATTCCGTAAGAACGTGAGCGAGGCCGACTCGATGACACTCGAGACCCGGTCGACCAAGACCGTGCGAGTGAAGAGATGACCGGCCGATTCCCTGGGCCGGACCTGCTGATGTGGGGGATTTGATGCCGATCTGCCCTAGGGGCCATGAGTCGCAGGCCGAGGACTGGTGCGACTTCTGCGGCTTCCCGATGACTCCGCCGCCCGGTCTGGCCGTCCCGGGCGCCCCGCCGGCCCAGGGCTCGCCGTTCGGCGCTCCCGCCGGGTCCGGCTACCCGCCGCCCCCGCCCGCCTCCGCCCCGCCGCCCCCGCCCCCGGGCGGTCCGGCGTACGGCGGCCCGGGCGGCTACGAGCGGCCCCCCTACGAGCCGGCCGGCCGCGACTCCGGGTACGGGCAGCCGCCCTACGAGGAGCCGTCCTACGAGGAGCCCCCCTACGGGCGCCGCGGCGGCCTCGGCGGGCTGTCCATCGGCGGCGGCGGCCAGGGCCACGGCCACGGCCAGCCGTCGCACGGCGGCCCGGACATCACCGCGGGCCTGGTGACCTGCCCGATCTGCCGCAGCCCGCAGACCGGCCGGTACTGCGAGGAGTGCGGCTACGACTACGACCTGTCCGCGCCGCAGTCCCCGCAGGCCGGCCCCCGCCCCCGTCCCGCCGCTGCGCCTGGTGGTCACCGGCCACCGCACGGTCGCCGAGGACGTCGTCGCCGTGCACCTCGCCGAGCCCTCGGGCGGCCCGCTGCCGTCCTGGCAGCCCGGTGCCCGTCTGCTCCTCACCCTGCCGTCGGGCCGTCAGCGGCACTACTCGCTCTGCGGGGATCCCGCGGACCGGCACCGCTACCGGATCGCGGTGCGCCGGGCCGCCGACGGCGGCGGCGGGTCGGTGGAGCTGCACGACGAGGTCGCGGTCGGCAGCCGACTGTCCGCCGCCCGCCCGCGCAACGGCTTCGCCTTCTGCGCGGAGCCCGCGGTGCTGCTGCTGGCCGGCGGCATCGGCATCACCCCGCTGCTGCCGATGGCCCGTCAGGCGCGTTCGCTCGGCCTGGACTGGCGGCTGGTGCACACCGGCAGGACGGCCGCGGCGCTGCCGTTCACCGAGGAACTGCGCGCCCTCGACCCGGCCCGGGTGGAGATCCGCACGGACGACCGCGACGGCGTCCCGGACGCCGCCGAGCTGCTCGCCCGGGCCCCGCGCGGCGCGGCCGTCTACTGCTGCGGCCCGGCGCCGATGCTGGCCGCCGTCCAGCGGGCGTTCGACGCCTCGCCGGCCCGCGCCCTGCACTTCGAGCGGTTCGGTGCGGCGCCGGTCTCCGGCGGGCACCCGTTCACCGTCCGGCTGGGCGCCGGCGGTCCCGAACTCGCCGTCCCCGCGGACCGTTCCGCCCTGGACGTGGCCCGTGAGCTCCGTCCCGACCTGCCGTACTCCTGCAAGCAGGGGTTCTGCGGCACCTGCCGGGTGCGGGTGCTGGACGGCACGCCCGAGCACCGCGACCGCCGGCTGACCCCGGCCGAGCGCGCGGGCGGCGCCCTGCTGCCCTGCGTCTCCCGCGCGGCCGAGGGCGAGACCCTCGTCCTGGACCTCTGAGGAGCCCGCACATGACCTTCCCGTACGACGAGCGCGACCTCGCCAGGTTCCGCGAGACGCAGCAACTCGCCTACCACTGCGCGGAGCAGGTCGCCGCCTGGATCGAACCCGGCGTCACCGAGCGGCAGGCCACCGCGCAGCTGCGCCGCTGCCTGGAGCGGGCCGGGGTGCAGGACTACTTCCACGTGCCGTTCGCCTGGTTCGGCGACCGCACGGCCTTCCGGCACTTCCGCACCCCGCTGCAGTTCTTCGCCGGGAGCCGCCGGCTGGAGGAGGGCATGCCGTACGTGCTGGACTGCGCGCCGGTGGTGGACGGCTACACCGCGGACATCGGCTACGGCGGCAAGGTCGGCGAGAACCCGGTCTGGGACCGCCTCGCCGCCGACCTGAAGGTTTACCGGGAGCTGATCCTCGCCGAGGTCAAGGCCCGCAAGCCGCTGAACGAGGTGTACGCGGCGGTGGACGCCCAGCTCGCCGTGCACGGCTACGACAACCGGCACCGGGTCTACCCCGGCCGGGTGATCGGCCACCGGGTCACCCGGACGACCGCCCGCGGCCCGGCCGGCGTCACCCTCTTCGGCTTCGGCGTGCGTACACTCCAGACGCTCGGCCGGGAGCTGATCGGCGAGCGGCTGCACGGCCGCTCCCCGCTGTGGGCGGACGGCCGCTCGTCCCGGCACGCCCCCACCCCGGGCCTGTGGGCGGTCGAGCCGCACATCGGCTTCCGGGACGTGGGCATCAAGTTCGAGGAACTGCTCGTCGTCACGGACGACGACGCGTTCTGGCTCGACGACGACCTGCCGCACGTGCGGCGCTGGACGCTCCAGGAGGAGGCCGCATGACCATCCGCCGCCGCACCGTCCACTCCGGCGGGCTGCCGCTGGCCGTGTACGAGCAGGGCGACCCGGCCCGGCCGACCGTCCTGCTGGTGCACGGCTACCCGGACACCCACGCGGTCTGGGACGACGTCGCCGCGGACCTCGCCACCGACCACCACGTGGTCCGCTACGACGTCCGCGGCGCCGGCGGCTCCGGTGTGCCCGCCGCCCGGGACGGCTACCGGCTGGAGCACCTCGGCGCCGACCTGTTCGCCGTCGCCGACGCCGTCAGCCCGGACGAGCCGGTGCACGTGGTCGCCCACGACTGGGGTTCCATCCAGTCCTGGGAGGCCGTCACCGAACCCGGCGCGCACCGGCGGATCGCCTCCTACACCACCGTCTCCGGGCCGTCGCTCGACCACATCGGCCACTGGATCAGGCACCGGATGCGCCGCCCCACCCCGCGGCACCTGCGCCAGCTGCTCGTCCAGGGCGTGCACTCCTGGTACATCACGGCCTTCCAACTGCCCTACCTGGCACCGGCCGTCTGGCGGCTCTTCCTGGCCCGCGCCTGGCCGACGGTGCTGCACCGGATGGAGGCCGTCACCCCGCGGGCCGGCCACCCGCAGCCGACCCTCGGCCGGGACGCCGTCCGCGGGATCGAGCTGTACCGGGCCAACTTCCGGCCGGTGCTGCGCAGCCCGCGGGAGCGGCCGACCGAGGTGCCCGTCCAGCTGATCACCCTGGAGCGGGACCGCTACGTCTCCACCTTCCTCTCCGAGGGCCTGGAGCGCTGGGTGCCGCACCTGACCCGCCGCACCCTGGACGCCGGCCACTGGTCGGCGCTGCTGGAGAAGGGCGGCACGGTGGCCCGGTTCGTCCGCGAGCACGTGGCCCGGGTCGCCGCCGGGCACGTCCAGGGCCCGCCGGTGAGCGGCCGGCTCGCGGTGGTCACCGGCGGCGGCAGCGGCATCGGCCGGGCCACCGCCCTGGCCTTCGCCGAGCAGGGGGACCGGGTGGTGGTCTGCGACCTCGACCTCGCCGCCGCCGAACGCACCGCCGACCTCTGCGGCCTGGTCGGCCCGCGGGCGCACGCCCACCGGGTGGACGTCTCCGACGGCGAGGCCGTCGACACCTTCGCCCGGCAGGTCGCCGCCGAGCACGGCGTGCCCGACGTGGTGGTCAACAACGCCGGGATCGGCCACGCCGGCACCTTCCTGCAGACCACCGAGAAGGAGTGGCAGCGCGTCCTGGACGTCAACCTCTGGGGCGTCATCCACGGCTGCCGCGCCTTCGGCGCCCTGATGGTGGCCCGCGGCGGGGGCGGACACATCGTCAACCTGGCCTCGGCGGCGGCCTACCTGCCGGCGAAGTCGCTGGCCGCGTACGCCACCAGCAAGGCCGGGGTGCTCATGCTCTCCGACTGCCTGCGGGCCGAACTCGCCCCGCACGGGATCGGCGTCTCCGCGATCTGCCCGGGCATCGTGGCGACCAACATCACCAGCACGACCACCTTCTCCGGCACCGACCCGGACGAGCAGGCCGCCAAGAGGGCCAAGGCCACCAAGGCGTACGCCCGCCGGGGCTTCCCGCCCGAGAAGGTCGCCGCGGAGATCCTCCGCGCGGTCCGCACCGGCAAGCCGGTCGTCCCGGTCACCTTCGAGGCCAAGGCCGCCCACCTCCTCGGCCGCCTCAGCCCCGCCCTGCTGCGCCGCCTCGCCCGCCTCGACATCGGCTGACGGCCCCGGGGTCGTGATATCGGATAGCATGGGATTCGATATCACGACCCTCGGGAGGTTGGCATGACGCGCACGGTGATAGACGTGGACGACGAGCTGCTGGCCGAGGCCGCGGAGATCTTCGGCACCACCACGAAGGTGGCCACCGTGAACGCCGCGCTCGCCGATGCGATCAAGCGACGGAAGCGGGAATCCTTTCTGAACTGGCTGGCCGAAGGCGGCCTGCCGGACCTGACCGGTCCGGTGGAGAGTGATTCGGAGCACCGGGCGGCATGACGGAACGCTTCCTGATCGACACCTCGGCGCTGGCCCGATTCCCCAAACAGGCCGTTCGCAGGGCAGTGGAACCCCTCCACAACGCCGGCTTGTTGGCCGTCTGTGCGGCCGTGGAACTGGAGGTCCTGCGCAGCGCCAGGTCGAAGGCCGAGGCCGAGCGGATCCGTGACGAGATGCGCGGCTTCGACCGGCTGCCGACGACCGACGAGGTCTGGGACCGGGCGCTGGACGTCCAGGTACTGCTCGTCGGCGCGGGCAACCGGCGGGCAGTGTCGGCGGCCGACCTGGTGATCGCCGCGACGGCGGAGCGCCACGGCGTCACCGTGCTGCACTACGACGGCGACTACGACATGATCGCGCAGGTCACCGGTCAGCCCACGCGATGGGTGGTGCCCGCGGGCGAGGCCGACTGACCTCCGGGGCGGCCGGGTCAGGACCGGGCGGTGAGGCGGGCGAGGCCGGCCTGGAGTTCCTGGGCGGTGAGGCAGGGGGCCACCTCGACGTCGGCGCCCATCTCCATCCAGAGCGGTTCGACGAGGGGGATCAGGTCGGCCTCGTCGGTGACGTCCACCACCATGACGAGGCCGCGGCGGCCGTGCAGCGGGTAGAAGTAGGCGGCTTCGGGCTTCAGGACGGTGAGAATCTGCTCCATCGTCTCGGGCATCTTCCCCTCCGCGATCACCGCGTTGGCACGTTCGGTGTCGATCGAGGCCTGGACGAGCATGCGCATGGCGGTGGTCCCTTCGGCACGGACGACGACCGGCCCTCCGCACGAACCCCGCCGGGTGGGGGCGGTCCTCAGGTCTCCAGCGTCGCGCCGCCGATGCGGCCCCGCACCCGGACCGCCCGGCCCGTGCTCAGGCGGCGTGCGGCCGCGGCCGGTGCTTCGGCTCCGGCTCCGGAGCGACCGCCGTGAGGTCGTGGTGGATGGGGCCGTCGCCGGCGGAGAGGGGCAGGCAGCTGCCGCCGCGGCGGTG
>NZ_BAAALD010000049.1:0-59161 GCF_039528095.1 Kitasatospora arboriphila | reverse complement strand
GCCCGCCGCCGAGGAGGCCGCGCCCGCGCGCCGCACCCGCCGCCGCCGCGTGGTCGAGCAGGCCCCGGTCGTCGCCGAGGAGCCGGCCGCCGAGGAGCCCGCCGCGTCGACCGAGCCGGTCGAGGAGGAGGCCCCGGCCGCTGCCGAGCCCGCCGAGGACGAGGCGCCCGCCGCCGAGGCCCCGGCCGCCGAGCCCGAGCCGTCGCACCGCGTCCGCCGCCGGGCGGTCCGCCCGTCCACCGCGCTCTTCCAGGCCCCGGTCTTCCAGGAGCCCGCTCCGTACGTCGCGCCGACCGCGCCCGCCGCTGCGGCCGCACCGGCCGCCGCCGCGGAGGAGGGCGGCAGCGAGGAGGAGGAGTACGAGTACAGCGGCGTCGGCCGCCGCCGCCGGGTCCGCACCCCCGTCCGGGTGCAGACCCCGGCCCGTGCGCAGGCGCCCGCCCGTGCGCAGACCCCCGCCCGTGCGCAGACCCCCGCCCGCGCCGAGGTCGCCCCCGCCGAGCAGGAGGCCCCCGAGGCCGCCGGCACGGGCCCCGAGCAGGAGGGCGAGTGGGAGGAGGACGGCCGTCCGTCGCGCCGCCGCCGCCGGGGCGGCCGTCGCCGCGCCCGCGGTGAGGCCGAGGAGCCGGAGGCCGCCGAGCTGTCCCAGGCCGAGGAGGACGCCTCCGCCGAGGAGGACACCTCCGGCGAGGCCGAGCCGGAGGAGGACGAGGACGAGGACGAGGACGAGCTCGCCGCCGGGCTGTCCTCCTCGCGCCGCCGTCGTCGCCGTCGTCGCCGCGGCGGCGAGGGTGCCGCGGAGCCGGCCGAGACCACCGAGGACGGCGTCCGCACGGTGGTGAAGGTGCGCGAGCCGCGCCGCCGCTCCACCGAGCCGTCGTTCGACCCGGACGAGGTGCAGTCCATCAAGGGCTCCACCCGCCTGGAGGCCAAGAAGCAGCGCCGCCGTGAGGGCCGCGAGCTGGGCCGCCGCCGGGTGCCGATCATCACCGAGGCCGAGTTCCTGGCCCGCCGCGAGTCGGTCGAGCGCGTCATGGTGGTGCGCCAGAACGGCGAGCGCACCCAGATCGGCGTGCTCGAGGACGGCGTGCTGGTCGAGCACTACGTCAACAAGGAGCAGGCCACCAGCTACGTCGGCAACGTGTACCTGGGCAAGGTCCAGAACGTGCTGCCGTCGATGGAGGCCGCCTTCGTCGACATCGGCAAGGGCCGCAACGCGGTCCTCTACGCCGGCGAGGTCAACTTCGGCGCGCTGGGCGGCCACGGCGGCCCGCGCCGGATCGAGTCGGTCCTGAAGTCCGGCCAGTCCGTGCTGGTGCAGGTCTCCAAGGACCCGATCGGCCACAAGGGCGCCCGCCTCACCAGCCAGATCTCGCTGCCCGGCCGCTACCTGGTGTACGTGCCCGAGGGCTCGATGACCGGCATCAGCCGCAAGTTGCCCGAGAACGAGCGGGCCCGCCTCAAGCAGATCCTCAAGAAGATCGTCCCGGACGACGCGGGCGTCATCGTGCGCACCGCCGCCGAGGGCGCCAGCGAGGAGGAGCTGACCCGGGACGTCCAGCGGCTGCAGCAGCAGTGGGAGGACATCCAGAAGAAGGCCGCCACCGGCAACGCGCCGGTGCTGCTCTACGGCGAGCCGGACATGACCGTCCGGGTCGTCCGCGACATCTTCAACGAGGACTTCACCAAGGTCATCGTCAGCGGCGGCGACGCGTGGAACACCATCCACGACTACGTCTCCAACGTGGCCCCGGACCTCGCCGAGCGCCTCCAGCGCTGGACCTCCGACGTGGACGTCTTCGCCACCTACCGGATCGACGAGCAGCTGATGAAGGCGCTGGACCGCAAGGTCTGGCTGCCGAGCGGCGGTTCGCTGGTGATCGACCGGACCGAGGCGATGGTCGTCGTCGACGTCAACACCGGCAAGTTCGTCGGCCAGGGCGGCAACCTCGAGGAGACCGTCACCCGCAACAACATCGAGGCGGCCGAGGAGATCGTCCGCCAGCTGCGGCTGCGCGACCTCGGCGGCATCATCGTGATCGACTTCATCGACATGGTGCTGGAGTCCAACCGCGACCTGGTGCTGCGCCGCCTGCTGGAGTGCCTGGGCCGGGACCGGACCAAGCACCAGGTGGCCGAGGTGACCTCGCTGGGCCTGGTGCAGATGACCCGCAAGCGGGTCGGCCAGGGCCTGCTGGAGTCCTTCTCCGAGGCGTGCGTGCACTGCAACGGCCGCGGCGTCATCGTCCACATGGACCAGCCGCACACCCACGGCGGCGGCGGTGCCGCCCCGGCGGCCGGTGAGACGGGCGGCGGCAAGCGCCGTCGGCGCGGCAAGGGCGGCGCCCACGCCGAGCCGCAGGCCGAGGCCGCGGTCGCGACGGAGGCCCCGGAGGAGGCGCCCGAGGCGCTGGAGCTCCCCGAGGCCGCCGAGGACATCGAGGTCGTCGACATGCGCGCCGAGGAGCCGGCGGAGGCCGCGCAGGCCCAGGCCGCTCCCGCGGAGACCGCCGAGGCGCCGGCCGAGGCCGTGGCGGAGGCCGCCGAGCCGGTGGCCGCCCCCGCGGGCCGCACCCGTCGCCGTGCGGTGCGCAAGGCGACGGCCCCGGCGGGTTCGCCGGCCGAGGCCGAGATCGTGGTGCTGCAGGCCCGGGCCGAGGCCGCCATGGAGGCCGCCCTGACCGCCGCCGCCGCGGAGCCGGCCGCCGTCGAGGCGGTCGTGGAGGCGGCCGAGGCCGTCACCGAGGCCGCGGAGGCCGTCGAGACCGCCGTGGTCACCGCGGAGGCCGCCGAGGCCGCCGAGGCGCCGGTCGAGGAGGAGGCCGCGGAGGCCGCGCCGAAGAAGCGCGCGACCCGCAAGACCGCCGCCAAGAAGACCGTGGCCGCGAAGAAGACCACCGCGGCCAAGAAGACCACCGCCCGCAAGACCGCCACCAAGCGGACGAGCGCGGCGGCCAAGAAGGCAGCGGCCGCCGAAGGTGACGGCGCCGCCGAGTGACGCCCCGAGCCCGGGGCGGCCGACGTGCCGCCCCGGGCCCGGTAGGGCCCGGTTTGCCCCCGCGCGGGCCGGTCCGTATTCTTGACCCTCGGCGTGTTACGCCATGCTCCCGAGCACATCACCTCCCGGATCCGTCCGCGGTTCCGGGGGAGGCCCCTGTGTCCGTACCCAGGGGCTGGCATCGGTGAGTTCCGACCGAGTACAGAAAGCAGGTACCGCATGTACGCGATCGTTCGCGCAGGCGGCCGCCAGCATAAGGTCGCCGTCGGCGACGTGCTGGAGATCGACCGTATCGAGGCCAAGCCGGGTGACTCGGTCGAGCTGTCGACCGTCCTGGTCGTCGACGGTGACGCCGTCACCTCCGACCCGTGGGTGCTCGGTGGCGTCAAGGCGCACGCCGAGGTCGTCGAGGAGACCAAGGGCGACAAGATCGTCATCCTCCGCTACAAGAACAAGACGGGTTACCGCCGTCGTCAGGGTCACCGCCAGAAGTACACCGCGGTGCGCATCACGAGCATCGACTCCGTCAGCAAGTAAGGGGATAGCGAGATGGCACACAAGAAGGGCGCAAGCTCTACCCGTAACGGCCGTGACTCGAACGCCCAGCGCCTCGGCGTCAAGCGCTTCGGCGGCCAGGTCGTCTCGGCCGGCGAGATCCTCGTCCGCCAGCGCGGCACCCACTTCCACCCGGGTGCCGGTGTCGGTCGCGGTGGCGACGACACCCTGTTCGCGCTGACCGCCGGTGCCGTGCAGTTCGGCAACCGTCGCGGCCGCAAGGTCGTCAACATCGTGGCCGTCGAGGCCTGAGTCTGACCCCACGTCAGGACTCGTCGTGAAGGGTGGGCCGGAATGTTCCGGTCCACCCTTCATGCTTTACCGCAGGACCCCATCTTTTCCGTCGTACTGGAGGCACAACCATGACCACCTTCGTGGACCGCGTCGAGCTGCACGTCGCCGCGGGTAACGGGGGCCACGGCTGCGCCTCCGTTCACCGGGAGAAGTTCAAGCCGCTCGGCGGGCCCGACGGCGGCAACGGCGGTGAGGGCGGCAGCGTCATCCTCACCGTCGACAGCCAGATCACCACCCTGCTCGAGTACCACCACTCGCCCAAGCGCAAGGCCACCAACGGCAAGCCCGGCGCCGGCGGCAACCGCACCGGCGCCGACGGCCAGGACCTCGTCCTGGCGGTGCCGGACGGCACCGTGGTGCTCGACAAGAAGGGCAACGTGCTCGCCGACCTGGTCGGCCACGGCACCAGCTTCGTCGCCGCCGCCGGCGGCCGCGGGGGCCTCGGCAACGCCGCCCTCGCCTCCGCCCGCCGCAAGGCCCCGGGCTTCGCCCTGCTCGGCGAGCCCGGCGAGGCCCGCGACATCGTGATGGAGCTCAAGTCCGTCGCCGACGTCGCCCTGGTGGGGTACCCGAGCGCCGGCAAGTCCTCGCTGATCTCGGTGCTCTCCGCCGCCAAGCCGAAGATCGCGGACTACCCGTTCACCACGCTGATCCCCAACCTCGGCGTGGTCACCGCAGGCTCGACGGTCTACACGATCGCCGACGTCCCCGGCCTGATCCCCGGCGCCAGCCAGGGCAAGGGCCTGGGCCTGGAGTTCCTGCGCCACGTCGAGCGCTGCGAGGTGCTGGTGCACGTCCTCGACTGCGCCACCCTGGAGCCCGGCCGCGACCCGCTCACCGACCTGGAGACCATCGAGGAGGAGCTCGCCCAGTACGGCGGCCTGGAGGACCGGCCGCGCCTGGTCGCGCTCAACAAGGTGGACGTGCCGGACGGCCAGGACATCGCGGACCTCACCCGCGCCTCGCTGGAGGAGCGCGGCTACCGCGTCTTCGAGGTCTCCGCGCTCGCCCACAAGGGCCTGCGCGAGCTGAGCTTCGCCCTGGCGCAGATCGTCGCCGAGGCGCGCGCCGCCAAGCCGGTCGAGGAGTCGACCCGGATCGTGCTGCGGCCGAAGGCCGTGGACGACGCGGGCTTCACCATCACCGAGGAGGACGGCGTCTACCGCATCCGCGGCGTCAAGCCGGAGCGGTGGGTCCGCCAGACCGACTTCAGCAACGACGAGGCCGTCGGCTACCTCGCCGACCGCCTGGCCCGCCTCGGCATCGAGCAGGAGCTCTGGAAGGTCGGCGCGCAGGAGGGCGACACCGTCGTCATCGGCCCCGAGGACGACGCGGTCGTCTTCGACTGGGAGCCGACCATGGCCGCCGGCGCAGAGATGCTCGGCCGCCGCGGCGAGGACCACCGCTTCGAGACCCAGCGGCCCGCCGTCGACCGCCGCCGCGAGCGCCAGCGCGGCCGGGACGCCGCCGAGGAGGAGTACCGCGCGTTCGAGGCGCTCTCCTCCGGCCGCCAGGCCATCGAGGGCGACGACGAGGACTACTGAGCCCCGGCGTCCACCAGCTGAAAACCCCGACGGGCCCGCTGCGCGGATCGCGTAGATTGCGACCGAGCAGCGGGCTCGATCCAGCACGACCGGAGGACACTGATGACGGGTCAGACACTGCGGCAGGACGTCCTCGCCGCGCGGCGGATCGTCGTGAAGGTCGGCTCGTCCTCACTGACCACCGCGGCCGGCGGCCTGGACGCCGACCGGGTCGACGCGCTCGTCGACGCGCTCGCCAAGGTCCGCTCCCGCCCGGACGCCCCCGACGTCGTCCTGGTCTCCTCCGGCGCCATCGCGGCCGGCCTCGCCCCGCTCGGCCTCGCCAAGCGCCCCTCCGACCTGGCCCGCCAGCAGGCCGCCGCCAGCGTCGGCCAGGGCCTGCTGGTCGCGCGCTACACCGCCTCCTTCGCCCGGTACGGCATCCGGGTCGGCCAGGTGCTGCTGACCGCCGAGGACGCCAGCCGGCGCTCGCACTACCGCAACGCCTACCGCACCCTCGACCAGCTGCTCGCGATGGGCGCGATGCCGGTCGTCAACGAGAACGACACCGTCGCCACCGCCGAAATCAGGTTCGGTGACAACGACCGGCTGGCCGCGCTGGTCGCCCACCTCGTCCGCGCCGACCTGCTGGTGCTGCTCTCCGACGTGGACGCGCTGTACGACGGCAACCCGGCCAGGCCCGGTACCACCCGGATCGACACCGTGCGCGGCCCGCACGACCTCGACGGCGTCGAGATCGGCAGCGTCGGCAAGGCCGGCGTCGGCACCGGCGGCATGGTCACCAAGGTCGAGGCCGCCCGGATCGCCACCGGCGCCGGCATCCCCGTCGTGCTGACCGCCGCCAGCCACGCCGCCGAGGCCCTGGCCGGCCGGCCCGTCGGCACGCTCTTCCTGCGCACCGGCAGCCGCTCCGCCGACCGGCTCCTGTGGCTCGAACACGCCTCCACCCCGCGCGGCGCGCTCCACCTCGACGCCGGTGCCGTCGACGCCGTCGTCCTCGGCGGGAAGTCCCTGCTCCCGGCCGGTGTGACCAAGGTCGACGGCGACTTCACCGCGGGTGATCCCGTTGACCTTCTTGGCGAAAACGGCCACATCGTCGCCCGCGGACTGGTCAACTTTGATGCGAGGGAGCTGCCCCGTCTGCTCGGCCGGTCCACGCGGGAGCTGGCCCAGGAGCTCGGTGCCGCGTACGAGCGCGAGGTCGTCCACCGCGACGACCTGGTCGTCCTGCGCGGCTGACGGGGCCACCGGGGCCGGTGCAGCGGGCGGCGCCCGGGCAGCAGGGGACGTCGCCGAACAGGAGGCCGCCGATGGCAAGCAGGCGCCCGGGAACACTGCCCGGGGAGACGTCCGCGCGGCGGCTCACCAGCATCGCGGGCGGCCGCGCCGGCGGCGACCCGCCCGGTGAACCCCCGCAGGCCGTCCGGGAGTTGCACCCGCACGGCGAGGGCGAGGGCGAGACGGAGGAGCACGGCAGGCTCTGGCACGTCGTGCTGTCGGTGGCCGGCCGGGCCACCCCGATCGCCGAACTCCGGTCCGCCCTGGAACGGCTCGCGCACGACCACGCCTTCTTCCTGACCGCCCGCTACGCCGCCGACCACGCCGAGATCCGGTACTGGGAGCAGGCCCGCGACCTGCACGACGCCGCGGCCATCGCGCTGCGGCTGTGGGGCGAGCACAAGGCGTCCGCGAACTTACCGCCGTGGGAGATCGTGGGCCTGGAGGTCGTCGACCGCACCACCTACCACCAGCGGGTGGCCGAGGGCTTCGGCGACCCGCCGCCGCACCTCGGCGGTGTGCACCCGTACTGACCTGCCGCGCCGCGGCCCGCGTCTCAGCCGACGAAATGCGGGCCGGGACGGCGGCCGCGAGTCGCTACCCTTCAGGCATGACCAGCGACCACGCCACCACCGACAGCCCCGTCCTCGCCGTCGCGCGCCGAGCCCGTGAGGCGGCCGCCGCGCTCGCCCCGCTCCCGCGCAGCGCCAAGGACGCCGCGCTGCTGGCGATCGCGGACGCGCTGGTCGCCCGGAGCACCGAGATCACCGCCGCCAACGCCGAGGACGTCGCCCGCGCCCGCGAGGCCGGCACCCCGGAGTCCACCGTCGACCGGCTCAGCCTCGACGAGCAGCGGATCGCCGCGATCGCCTCGGACGTCCGCGACGTGGTCGGCCTGCCCGACCCGGTCGGCGAGGTGGTGCGCGGCTACACCCTGCCCAACGGCCTCGACGTCCGGCAGGTCCGGGTGCCGCTCGGCGTGGTCGGCATCATCTACGAGGCCCGCCCCAACGTCACCGTCGACGCCGCCGCGCTCTGCCTGAAGTCCGGCAACGCCGTCCTGCTGCGCGGTTCCGCCTCCGCCTACCGCTCCAACACCGCCCTGGTCGAGGTGCTCCGCGACGCGGTCGCCTCGGTGGGCCTGCCCGCCGACGTGATCCAGCTGGTGCCCGGTGAGAGCCGGGACTCGGTGCAGGAGCTGATGCGCGCCCGCGGCCTGGTCGACGTGCTGATCCCGCGCGGCGGCGCCTCGCTGATCCGCACCGTGGTCGAGGGCTCGACCGTGCCGGTGATCGAGACCGGCACCGGCAACTGCCACGTCTACGTCGACGCCCAGGCCGACCTGGCGATGGCGGTCGGCATCCTCCTGAACTCCAAGGCCCAGCGGGTCAGCGTCTGCAACTCCGCCGAGACCCTGCTCGTCCACCAGGACATCGCCGACGCCTTCCTGCCGCTCGCCCTGGAGGCGCTGGCCGGCGCCGGCGTCACCGTGCACGGCGACGACGCCGTGCTGAAGGCCGCCGAGGGCACCGCCGTCACCGCCGTCCCGGCCACCGACGAGGACTGGGAGGCCGAGTACCTCTCGTACGACATCGCGGCCGCCGTGGTGCCCTCGCTGGACGCCGCCGTGGCGCACGTCCGCCGCTGGTCCTCCGGCCACACCGAGGCGATCGTCACCACCTCGCAGGCCGCCGCCCGGCGCTTCACGCAGTTGGTCGACTCCACGACCGTGGCGGTCAACGCGTCGACCCGGTTCACCGACGGGGGTGAGTTCGGCTTCGGCGCGGAGATCGGCATCTCCACCCAGAAGCTGCACGCCCGCGGCCCGATGGGCCTGCCCGAACTGACCTCCACCAAGTACATCGTCACTGGTGACGGCCACGTCCGCGGTGAGGCGCAGCAGACCGTCGGCTCCTGAGCCGACCGGCGCGCGCTCCGGGCGGTCGGGCCAACTGGCAGGAGCCCCAGACAAACCGCCCGCCCGGTAATACGCTGATTCCCGTGGCTGAGGATGTGGGGGGCTCGCCGTACCCCGACGGCGCCGACCACGGTGGTGCGGACGACGAGTTCGCCACCGTGGTGTTCGACGAGGCCTTCGTCCGGTCCGCGGCCGTGCACGAGCCGAGTGCCCTGGAGCGGCAGCTGGCCGCCGCCGAGGCCCGGGTCGAGCCGGAGACCGCGGGCCCGGCCCGGCCCTGGGACCTGATCGCACCGGAGATGGCCGGCACCGGCGACGTCCTGCCGCTGGAGCTGCGCCCGCACCCGCGCGGTCTGGACGACGACCGGCTGTACCCCGATCCGTGGTCCGGCACCGACCGGGCCCGCCGCCGGGCCCGCTGGGCCCGGACGGTCGGCTGGGAGCCGATGGGTCACGACGGGCGGCACGTCGCCCAGCAGCGCTGGCACCGGCCGGTCGCCTGGGTGCTGGCGGTGGTCATGGGGGTCGGCGTGGTGGCGGTCGCGGTGGCCGCGATCTACCGCGGGGCCAACGGGGCCGGCGAGTCGCCGCGGCGTCCGGAGACGGGTTCGAGCAGCACGCCCGGTTCGCCGCCGGCCGTGCCGCTGCCCAGCGCCGTGGCGCTGCTGAGCGGCTGAGCGGGCCGGTGGCGGCGCCGCGCCGGGACGCGGGGCGGAGGCCGCCCGCCGGTCGAACCCTGGCCCGCCCGGTTCTACCCTGGTGCTATGGGTGACCCGCGCGAGCCTCCGGAGGGTGCGCCCGAGGGCGGTTCCGGCAGCGATGACGAGTTCCGGTCCGTCGTCTTCGACGAATCGTTCGTCCGGGCTGCCCGGATCCAGGAGCTGTCGGCCCAGGAGCGGCTCGACGGAACGTACCGGGCGACCCGGCCGCGGGTCGGCCTCGGGCCCTTCGGCACGCTGCCGCGGCAGGCGGTGGCGCTGCTGCTGGTCGTCTTCCTGGCCTTCGCGGCGGCGGTGTACTTCGGTGTCAGTTCGCCTCACCGGCAGGCCGCGCCGCCGTCCGGCAACCAGCTGACCACCTCGCTGGTGGCGCTGAGCCCGACCGGGCCGGTGGCCGCGGTCGCCGACCCGGAGCACCCGTTCGCGGCGCTGCCCGCCGCCTACGGGGAGGGGACGGCCGGACTGGCGCTGCCGGCCGGCGCCGCCACCGCGCACTTCACCCGGTCGGACGTCAACCGGGCGCTCTCCGTGGTGCAGCGCTACCTCGTCGCGTCCGCACTGGCCCCGGCGACCCTCGTCCAGGGGGAGACGGCCGAGGTGCGGGCCCTCGTCACGCCGGGCGAGCAGGCGCAGTACGACGACAGCGTGAACACCCCGCAGGACGACCAGCACCACGCCGCCACCGGCTGGCTGGTCCGGTTCGACCCGGGGAAGGTCGCGCTGGCCGTCGACGGCGTGCGGACCTCCGGCGTCGTCCGGGTGGGCGAGGCCGACAGCGGGACGCTGGAGGTCACCACCGACCACACCTTCGTCTACGCCGTCCGGGCGGCCGGCACCTCGGACGGGCCGGTGAGCCTGGTCAGCGTCCGCCGGGAGCTGCGGTTCGCCTTCGACCGGCTGGACCTGAGCTCGGACCGGCTGCGGCTGGTCGACGCGGTGGTGCAGGCCGGGCCGACCTCGTGCGGCGCCCCGATGAGCAGCTACCTGCAGCCGCTGCTGGCGGGCAGCACGGCGACCGCACCGCAGGCCGTCGACCCTGGTGACCGCAGCCGGCCGGCCTGGCAGGTGTGCGGGGCGCTCGGACCGCTGACCGGCAAGCCGGCCGCCGGGCGGTGAGCCCGCCCGTCCGGCCCGGGCACCCCGCCCGGTGTCACTGCGGCACCGCCGCCGGTGTCAGTCCCGGCCGTCGCCGTCCGCGGCGCCGCCCTCCGAGCCGTCGGGGCCCGCGGAACCGCCGGAGCGGGCGCCCGCGAAGGTGTCCCGCAGCTTGCCGCCGACCGTGCCGACCCCGCCGGCCACGTCCCGCAGCAGGCCCATCAGCGGGTCCTTGCTCTCCTTGACCGACTGCGAGTAGGAGTCCGCGGCGGCCTTCCACTGGGCGCCGACCGAGGTCTGCGGGTCGTCGCCGCGGCGCGGGTAGGCGCCGGCCAGGATCGAGCGGTACTCGTCGCTCTCCGCCCACTTCTTCAGCTTGGCGACCCGGACCACCGCGAACGGGTGGGTCTGCGGCAGCACCTGCAGCAGCTTGAGCACGCCGTCGCGCAGGTCGCCCGCGCGCTCGTACTCGTCGGCCTGCTCCAGGAAGGCGTCGACGTTCATCTCCGCCAGGTTGTGGCCGCCGGCCAGCTTCATCAGGCCGCGCATCGAGGCCTGCAGGTCCTGCCCGGCCAGCAGGCCGGCCCGGTCGCAGGAGAGCTCGGCCTTGCGGAACCACTCCTTGAGCGCGGTGATCACGCCCATGATGGCGAGGCTGCCCAGCGGCAGCCAGGCGATCCGGGCGGCGATGTTGGTGAGGATCAGCAGCATCGTCCGGTACACCGCGTGGCCGGACATCGCGTGGCCGACCTCGTGGCCGACGACGGCCCGCAGCTCCTCCTCGTCCAGCAGCTCCACCAGGCCGCTGGTCAGCACGATGATCGGCGTCTCCATGCCGATGCACATGGCGTTGACCGCCGGGTCCTGCGTGACGTACAGGTCCGGCACCTTCTCCAGGTCGAGCACGTAGGCGGCGTCCCGCACCATGCCGTACAGCTCCGGGAACTGACGCTCCGAGGTCTTCACCGCGGTGGCCAGGAACATCAGCCGGACGCTGCGCTCGGACACCAGGCCGGCGAGCTTCTTGAGGACGTCGTCGAAGCCGCTCAGCTTGCGCAGCGCCACCAGCGCCGACCGGTCGGCCGGGTGCTCCCAGGCCCGGGTGGAGATCTCCGGGAAGCGCTGCCGGCGCCGGCTGGGCGTGTTGCCGCCGTCCTTGGAAAAGTCGGTCATGTGTGAGTACCTCCTGGTCGTCGCCGGCACCGGCCCCCCGGCCGGCCCCCGCTGCTGTTGGCTCCAACGTCCGTGTGCCCGTACTCGTCCCCGGCGGTCCACCGTACGCCCGGGGGCGGTGCTCGGTGTCCGGAACGCCCCGGCTTACGCTGGTCGTCCGGAGCGAGGTCCGGACCGAGAGGAGCACCCCCGATGTCCCCTGCCACCCTGGCGCACCTGGCCGGACCGATCTCCAGCGAGAACGGCCCCGGCCTGTTCCTGCGGATCATCGTGATCGGCTCCATCGTGGGCGTGGGCCTGCTGGCCTGGATCCTGGTCCGCGCGGGCCGCGACTGACCCGCCCGGCGGGCCGCCGCGGCCGCCCCGGCCGGGCCCCCACCTACGAGGGGTCAGACGCGGTGGGCCGCCGCGCGGTTGCGCAGGGCCCACCCGTACGATGAGGCCGCAGGCCGTACGGCCCGCACCCTCGTCCGCCCCCGAGCCGAGAAGGTCCTGCCGACCATGAGCACTGCTGCACTGCCCGCCCTGACCCAGCTCGCCGAGGGCGGCAACCACGAGAGCCTGAACCCCTACCTGACCGGCGGGTCCGCGCTGTTCATCCTGCTGCTGCTGCTCTTCCTGACCACCCGCTTCAACCGCGACCGCTGAGCCGGCCGCACACCGCGGGGGAGCGCCTGCACAGAAGCTGCGCGCTCCCTCCCGCGGACCTCTCCGGGCGGCTTGCCGCCCCGTGACGGGCGTCGCGTAAGGTGTGGCGGCATGGGACAGCAGGCCGGGAGCACCGGTGCGCCGAAGGCGCGTAAGCGCCTCGGCGTGATGGGTGGCACCTTCGACCCGATCCATCACGGTCACCTGGTCGCCGCCAGCGAGGTGGCGAGTGCCTTCCACCTCGACGAGGTCGTGTTCGTGCCGACCGGGCAGCCGTGGCAGAAGTCCGACCGGGACGTCACGCCGGCCGAGGACCGCTACCTGATGACGGTCATCGCCACCGCGGAGAACCCGCAGTTCTCGGTCAGCCGGATCGACATCGACCGCGAGGGCCCCACCTACACCGTCGACACCCTGCGCGACCTGCACGCCCTGCACCCGGACGCCGAGCTGTTCTTCATCACCGGCGCCGACGCGCTCGCGCAGATCATCTCCTGGCGCGACTCCGACGAACTCTTCGAGCTCGCCCACTTCATCGGCTGCACCCGCCCCGGGCACACGCTCTCGGACGCCGGTCTCCCGGTCGGCGGGGTCTCCCTGGTCGAGGTGCCGGCGCTGGCCATCTCCTCCACGGACTGCCGCAACCGGGTCGCCAAGGGCGAGCCGGTCTGGTACCTCGTCCCGGACGGCGTGGTGCGTTACATCCACAAGCGGGCGCTCTATGCGCCGGCCCGGCCTTGATCCCGGGAGGGACGGCGTGACCGGAACCGCAGGCGGAGGGCCGCAGGGCTACCAGCAGGACCCGTACGGCCAGGGCTACGACCCCTACGACCCGCAGGGCTGGCCCCAGGAGCAGCAGCCGCAGCAGGGTCACCAGCAGGGCCAGCAGTACGGCTACGACCCGTACGCCGGCTATCAGGAGCAGCAGCCGCAGGCCTACCAGCAGGACGCGTACGGCCAGGGCGCCTCCCCCCAGCCCGGGCAGTACCCGCAGCAGGGCCAGTACCAGCAGGGCGCCTACCAGCAGGGCCAGCAGGGTTACTACCAGCAGCACCAGCAGCAGCCGCAGGGCTGGGACCCGTACGCCGGCCAGGGCGGGCAGCAGGGCTGGGTGCAGGACCCGTACCAGCAGGGCGCCGCCCCGCAGCAGGCGCCCGTGCCGCCGCAGCAGCAGCCCGGTCAGCAGCCGAACCAGCAGTCCTTCGTGCAGCAGCCCGCGCGCCGCCCCCCGGTGCAGCAGCCGCCGCTCCAGCAGGTCTCCCCGGCGGCCACCGCCGCTGCCGCGGGGGCCGCCGGCGCGACCGCCCGCGCCGCCGCGCCCGCCCGGCCCGCGCAGCCGTCCGAGCAGGTCGGCGGCAGCCGCCAGAACCGGCGTCCCGCCGCGGCCGGCGACAACTACGCCACCGGCGAGTTCACCTTCGTCGACGAGGAGGCGGAGGAGTCCGAGGACGTCATCGACTGGCTGAAGTTCGCCGAGTCCCGCAGCGAGGTCCGCGCCGAGCGCCGCCGCCGGCTGCGCAACCGGCTGATCGGGCTGGCCGTGGCCGCCGCCGTCGTCGCCGGCGGGGTCGGGGGGGGGGGGGGGGGGGCGGGGGGGGGGGGGGGGGGGGGGGGGCGGCGCCGGGGGCGGCCCGTGGTGGACCGGCCGGGACAGCGGCGGATCCGCCGCGGCCGCCGCGGGCGGGCGCCAGGTCAACGTCGTCCACCTGCGCGACCTGCAGGGCAAGGTCACCACCGCGCTGCTGGTCAACGACGCCTCCGGGCACAAGGGCACCGTGCTGCTCATCCCGGACACCCTGCGGCTGCCCAACGACTCCACCGTCACCACGGTCGGCAAGGGCCTGGACGACATCGGCTCGTCCGGCACCCGGGAGGGACTGGCCACCGTGCTCGGCGCCCCGGTCGCCGGCACCTGGCGGCTGGACACCCCGTACCTGACCCTGCTGGTCGCCCAGCTCGGCGGCATCAAGGTCGACACCAACGCCGAGGTCAAGGCCGCCGACGGCAAGGTGCTCGCCTCCGCCGGCAAGGGCGTCAGCCTCAACGGCCAGGCCGCCGCCGCCTACGCCACGCTCCAGGCGCCCGGCGAGGACCGCGGCGCCCAGCTGGCCAGGTTCGGGCAGGTCATGCAGGCCGTGCTGCAGGCCATGCCCACCGACCTGGACGAGGCCACCGACGACGTGCACCGGATGAACGCGGTGCTCGACCCCTCGCTGCCGGAGAAGGCCCTCTCCGGGGTCCTCGCACAGCTCGCCCAGCAGGGCAGGGACGGGCACCTCGCCACCCAGCTGCTCCAGGCGAAGCCGGACGGCACGCTGGACGAGGCCACCGCCGGACGGCAGGTCAAGGACGTGCTCGGCGGCACCATCAAGAACGCCGCCGCCGCCGGCAGCACCCCCCGGGTGTCGGTGCTCAACGCCTCCGGCCTGGACAAGGCCGCCGAGTCCGCGTCGGTGCAGATCACCAACACCGGCATGGAGGTCGTGCCGAGCAGCGGCAAGGCCGGAACCGCCCAGGCCACCAGTGAGATCCGCTACACCGACGACGCCCGCGCCGAGGCCGCGAAGACCCTGGCCGGTGCGCTCGGGCTCAAGCCGGAGGCGGTCAAGAAGGTCACCGACCCGCAGAACGCCGACCTCGTCGTGGTCCTCGGCAAGGACTACAAGCCCTTGCCCGACCCGAAGGCGGACCAGAAGACGGCCGACCCGAAGGCGAGCGGGGCGAAGACGACCGAGAAGCCCGCGCAGTAGTCAGGCCGGGCCCGCGCAGCGGTCCGGCCCGCGCCCCCGCAGGCGCCCGCCCCGGGCCCCCGGTCAATTCGATCGGGGGCCCGGGGCGTTCGTGAGATCCTGGAGGGGAAAACGCGTAGCCGAGCCGGAAGAACACCGTGACTGCCACTGACCGGAGCCAGGACCTCATCAACGTCGCCGCACAGGCGGCGGCTGACAAGCTGGCGCACGACATCATCGCCTTCGACGTCAGCGACGTGCTGTCGATCACCGACGCCTTCCTGATCGCCTCCGCGGCCAACGACCGCCAGGTCCGGGCCATCGCCGAGGAGATCGAGGACAAGCTCCGCGAGGAGCTCGACGTCAAGCCCGTGCGCCGCGAGGGCGAGCGCGAGGGCCGCTGGATCCTCCTCGACTACCTGGACATCGTCGTGCACGTCCAGCACTCCGAGGAGCGCTCCTTCTACTCCCTCGACCGGCTCTGGAAGGACTGCCCCGAGCTGCCGCTGCCGGCCGACGCCCTGGCCACCCGCAACCGGCCGGAGGGCGCCCGCACCGACGCCGCGGGCAACGCGGTCGCCGAGGACGAGAGCTGAGCCGCGCCGCGCGGGGGCCGCGCATCGTCTTCTGGCGCCACGGCCAGACGTCCTGGAACCTCGAGTCGCGGTTCCAGGGCAGCACCGACATCCCGCTCACCGACCAGGGCATCTTCCAGGCCCAGCGGGCCGCCCGGCTGCTCGCCGGCCTGAGGCCCGACCTGCTGGTCTCCTCCGACCTGCAGCGGGCCGCCCGCACCGCGGCCGAGCTGGCCAAGGTGACCGGCCTGGAGGTGCACCAGGACGAGGGACTGCGGGAGACGTACGCCGGCGAGTGGCAGGGCCTGACCAACACCGAGATCCGGGCCCGTTACCCGGAGGAGTACGAGGCGTGGGCGCAGGGCCACCCGGTGCGCCGCGGCGGCGGCGAGCTGGCGGCCGAGGTCGCCGACCGCGCCGTCCCGGTGGTGCTGGCCGCGGTCGAGAAGCTGCCCGAGGACGGCACGCTCGTCGTGGTGTCGCACGGCGGCACCATCCGCACCATGATCGGGCGGCTGCTCGGCCTGGAGCCGGTGCTCTGGGAGCGGTTCGGCGGCCTGTCGAACTGCTGCTGGTCGGTGCTGGGCCAGGGCGTGCGCGGCTGGCGGCTGCTGGAGCACAACGCCGGCACCCTGCCGCAGCCGGTCATCGGCGACGAGACGTGAGCCCGCACCGGCAGGCGATTTCGCAGTTCGGGGCCTGACCGGCTAGAGTCTTCCTCGTTCGCAGCGAGGACGCCGACCGAGAGGGAGGCGGACGAAACGGACTGCGGGGCTATAGCTCAGTTGGTAGAGCGCTTGCATGGCATGCAAGAGGTCTGGGGTTCAATTCCCCATAGCTCCACTCCGCACCAGCGGCCCGAGGCCGTTCGTGTCGCGGGGCTATAGCTCAGTTGGTAGAGCGCTTGCATGGCATGCAAGAGGTCTGGGGTTCAATTCCCCATAGCTCCACAGCAGTCCGAGAGGCCGCCACCCCGACGGGGATGGCGGCCTCCGACGTTTCCGGCTCCTCGTCCCCGACGGGCCGCCCGCTCAGGCGGCGCCGCGGGTGCGCTCCGGCCCGGGCGTGCCGTGGGTGCACTCCGGCCGGGCCCCGGCGGGCTCGGCCGCCATCCGCTCCAGCCGCCGCCGGTCCTCCGGCCCCTCCGGGGTGTAGACGACCAGGTAGACCTCCGGCCGGTCCGGGAGGGTCAGGTACGACGCCCGGACGTTCAGCACACCGACCCCGGCGTGCCGGAAGACCTTGCGGGTGGTCCGCGGCGGAGCCACCTCCTGCCGGTCCCACAGCTCCCGGAAGCGGTCGCTGGCCGCCGACAGGTCCCGCACGTACGCCTCCCAGACGGGCTCGCCCAGGTGCCGCCCGTACGCCGCCCGCAGCACCCCGACCATCCGGGGCAGCTCCTCGTCCCGGTTGAGGAAGGGGTTGCAGCAGTCCGGCACGGTGAACGCGCACCACATGTTGTTCCGCGGCCCGCCGGGCCGGGCCGGCCGGGTGGCCCGCGGGAAGAGCGCCTCGTACGCGGCGTTGTGGCGGAGCACGTCGAAACGGGTGTTGCAGACCGCCGCGGGCAGCGGGCCCAACTGGTCGAGGATGGCCTGGGTCGCGCCGTCGAACTCCGGATCGTCGGGCTCCGCCGGCGACGGCGGCCGCACCCCGGCGAGCCGGAACAGGTGGTCGCGCTCGGCCGCGTCCAGCCGCAGCGTGCGGGCCACCGAGGCCAGCACCTGCTCGGAGGCGTTGATCGGGCGGCCCTGCTCCAGCCACGTGTACCAGGTGACCCCGAGGCCGGCGAGCTGCGCCACCTCCTCCCGGCGCAGGCCCGGGGTGCGGCGCCGCAGGCCGGGCGGCAGGCCGACGTCCTCGGGCCGCACCCGGGCGCGGCAGGCGCGGAGGAACTTGGCGAGCTCCTCGCGCCGGAGGTCCTTGCGGGGTACGGCGACGGTGTCCGGTTCCAGCACGGTCATGCCCCCATCGTGGCCGAGCGCGGCCGCCGCCGACAGGTGCTGTCGGTACCAGGATCAGCAGGCTCTAACCACCGGTACCGGGCGCCACCGACGATCCCGGTATGACGGACGTACGGACTCCTGACCCCGCGAGCCCTCCGCTCGCCGGCCCCGCTCCCGCAGGTGCCGCCCCCGCAGGTGTTTCGCCTGCGGGTGCTTCGCCCGGGGGCGCTGCCCCGGTACCTGCTGCCGCCCCGGTGCCCGCCGCCGCCGCGCGTGGCGGCTCCCGGCCCGGCCCGGTCCTCGGGCTGGTGCTCTCCGGCCAGTTCATGGCCCTGCTCGACGTCTCGGTGGTCAACGTGGCCGCGCCGAGCGTCCGCTCCGACCTGCACGCCTCCGGCGCCGCCCTGCAACTGGTCATCGCCGGCTACACCATCGCCTACGCGGTGCTGCTGATCACCGGTGCCCGGCTCGGCGCCCGCTACGGCTACAGCCGGATGTTCCGGCACGGACTGGCGGGCTTCACCGCGGCCTCGCTGGCCTGCGGGCTGGCCCCCGGCACCGGCTGGCTGATCGGCTTCCGGGTCGCCCAGGGCGTCGCCGCGGCCGTGATGGTGCCGCAGGTGATGAGCGTGATCCAGCGGCTGTTCACCGGCGCCGCCAGGGTGCGGGCGCTCGGCCTGTACTCGGCGGTGCTGGCCGGCGGCCTCGCGATCGGGCAGGTGGTGGGCGGGCTGCTCGTCAGCGCCGACCTGTTCGGCACCGGATGGCGGCCGGTCTTCCTGGTCAACGTCCCGCTCGGCCTGGTGCTGCTCGCGGCCTCCCGCCGGCTGCTGCCGGCCCTCCCCGGCGACGCCGGACGCGGCTTCGACCTGCCCGGCCTGCTGACCCTGGCGGCCGCCCTGGGCCTGCTGGTGGTGCCGCTGGTGCTCGGACACGAACTCGGCTGGCCCGGCTGGGGCTGGGCGATGCTCGCCGGCAGCGCCGCACTGTTCGCCGTCTTCGCCGCGGTGGAGGGGCGGGTGGCGGCGCGCGGCGGGCAGCCGCTGATCACCGGACGGGTGCTCGGGGCGCCCGGGCTGCTGCCCGCGGCCGGGTCGATCTTCCTGATCATGGCCGGGTTCGCCGGGTTCATGTTCGCCTTCGCGCTGCACCAGCAGGCCGGACTCGGCAACAGCGCGCTGCGGGCGGGCCTGCTCTCGGTACCGGTGTCCGTGGGCTTCGGAGCGGCGAGCCTGCTCTGGCAGCGGATGCCGCGCCGCCTGCACCGGCTGCTGCCCGTGCTCGGCCTGGCCGTGGTCGCCCCCGGCTACGTGCTGGTCGGGCTGCTGCTGGGCGGGGGAGGGCCGGTCGGCCCCGTCGTGCAGACGGTGCTCGCCGTCACCGGGGTGGCAGCGGGCTGCGCCTACAGCCCGCTGTTCGCCCGGGCGCTCGGGCGGGTGGACCCGGCGGACGCCGCGGACGCCAGCGGAGTGATGGTGACGGTGCTGCAGCTCGGCCAGGTGATCGGGGTGACGCTGCTCGGGACGGTCTTCCTCGGTGCGGTCTCCTACCCGGCGTCCTCGGCGGCCTCCGGCCGTGCCCTGCTGGTCACGACCGCGGTCATCGGCGCTGCGCTGGTCGTGGCGGCCGGTCTCGCCGGCGTCACCGGGCGGGCCGGGAGCGCTGCTGTGGAGGGGCGGACCGTGGCGGAAGGGCGGGCAGCCGTGGAGGGGCGGGCCGTGCCGCGCGGGCGGGATGTGCCGGGCGGGCCGGTGGAGTGACCGGGCCCGGCCCGTCCTGCCCCTGCCGGCCGTGGGACGGCCGGTGCGGGCAGGACGGGCCGGGACGGCGGTCCGGTACCGGCACCGGGGCTGGTGCCGGGGCCGGGGCCGGTCAGGCGGTGACCGGGAGGCGGCTCAGCAGCTCGCGGCCGTCCGCGCGGACGGCGGTGGCGAAGGTCAGCTTCAGGTCGCGCTCCTCGCCCGCGACCGAGAGGTACGTGGTGAGCAGGAGGCCGAAGGCCGCCTTGGCGGCGGGCGAGGCGGTGACCGCCTCACGGGGGAGTGCCATCACCAGCTTGTCGGGCTTGCCGCTGAGCTGGTCCACACCGAAGAAGAGCAGCCGTCGATCGGTCAGCGCCAGGTACACCGGACGAGGGGCGGCGATCGCGGTCACCGTACCGGCCGTCAGTACACCCACCACGGCGGTGGTGGCCAGGCGGCGGGCCGCGGAGACCGTGCCGACCTTGGTCAGGGTGGCGAACTCGACCTGCTCGTCGGCTATCAGCAGCGGCCCGGCGGCCTTGAGCAGTTGGTTCCGGCGGCGGTTGTTCATGGTGCTCCTCGCTGTGCGACCGGCCTGATGGCCGGTCATCGACGGGCAGCCTATGGATGCCGATGCACAAGCGGAGTCTTGAATTCCGTAAATTCTTCGTCAAGTGCCAGGCGAATTGCCCGAATCCGTACGGATTCGCACCATCGGTCCCGCGTCCGTACCCTTCGCCCGCCGCCTACGATCGCCGCCCATGAGCACCGAACCGCTCTTCGACCCGGCCGCCGCGCTTCCCGAGGCCGGCGCCGTCCGGTCCGCCGCCGAGCGGGGTGACTGGCCGGCCGTCCGCGCCGTGTTCGCCGACTGCCGGGAGGAGTACGGCCCGCTCGTCCTCTCCGGCCAGGTCGTCGCCGTGCCCGGCGTCGAGCACCTGTTGCGCCAGGTGCTCGCCCACCACCCCGGCGATCCCCTGGCCACCGCCCTGCTCGCCGACCGGCTGATCCACGTCGGCTGGCAGGCCCGCAGCACCCGGCGCGCGCAGGACGTCACCCCCGAGGGCTGGCGCGAGTTCCGGGCCCGGCTCAACGAGGCCGAGCAGTTGCTGATCGGCGCCGTCGCCCGCAACCGCGGCGACGCGCTCGCCTGGATGCTGCGGATGACGATCTCCCGCGGGATCTCCCTGGGCACCAGCGAGACCCGCCGCCGGTACCGCGCCCTGACCCGGGTCTCCCCGCACCACTACGCGGGGCAGCGCAGCCTGCTCCAGCAACTGCTGCCCAAGTGGGGCGGCAGCTGGGAGGACGCGCACGCCTTCGCCCGCGACTGCTTCCGCGCCGCACCGCCCGGCAGCCTCAACGGCGCCCTGCTGGCCATGTACCACGCGGAACGGGCCGGCTCCCTGGAACGGGCCGAGCGGAACGCGTACGCCGCCCGCGCCGACGTCCGCCACGAACTCGCCGAGGCCGCCCACGGCTCCGTGCTGCACCCCGACTGCCGGATCCGGTTCGGCCGGATCACCGCCCACAGCTCCTTCGCCCTGCTCGCCTCCCTCGGCGGCGACCGGGCCGCCGCCCGGACGCACTTCCAGGCCATGGGCCCGTACGGCAGCACCGAACCGTGGGAGTGGTTCGACAACACTCCGGAACGCACCTTCCGGGAACACCGCGACCGCGCCCTGGGAGGCTGAGCCGTGATCCACCGCTTCGAGGTCGACGGCGTACCGGCCCTGCACGCCCCGCGGCCCGGCCGCACCACCGCAGGCCTGGTCTTCCGGGTCGGCAGCGCCGACGAGACCCTCGCCCGCGCCGGCATCACCCACCTCGTCGAACACCTCGCCCTGCACCGCAGCGGCGTCCAGGTGCACCGCTTCAACGGCGCCACCGGGCAGCTGCACACGCACTTCCTGCTGGAGGGCGACGACCAGGAGATCCGGTCCTTCCTGCAGAGCGTCTGCGAATCGCTGACCGCCCTGCCGATGGACCGCCTGGAGACCGAGAAGGCGATCCTGCGCACCGAGGAGGCCGGCCGCGGCACCGGCGCCGCCGAGGCGACCGGCCTGTGGCGCTACGGAGCCCAGGGCCACGGCCTGGTCAGCTACCCCGAGTGGGGCGTACCCGGCCTCGACCCGCAGACCGTCCAGCACTGGGCCGACACCTGGTTCACCCGCGAGAACGCCGTCCTCTGGGTCGCCGGCGAACGGGTGCCGGACGGCCTGCGGCTGCCGCTGCGCCCCGGCCGCCGGATGCCCGCGCCGCAGCCGACCTCCGCCCTGCCCGAGACCCCGGCGTACTTCGCCGCGGGGCAGGGGCAGGTCCTGTTCGACACCGTGCTGCCCCGGACCGCCGCCGCCGACCTGTACACCGCCTGCCTGGACCGCGAGTTGTTCCAGGACCTCCGGCAGGACGGCGGCCTCTCCTACACCGCCGGCGCCGACCACGCGCACCGCGGCGACGGCGTCCTCACCGTCACCGCCCTCGCCGACGCCCTGCCCGAGCAGCAGGACGCCGTGCTCGGCGGCTTCGTCGACGTGCTCGCCAGGCTCGCCGTCGCGGGCGTCGACCCGGACACCCTCGACGCCCTGCGCCGCCGCGCCGACGCCGCGCACACCGCCCCCGACACGGACGCGGCCCGCCTGCCCGGCTGCGCCGCCGACCTGCTGCTCAACCTGCCCGTCCGCAGCCTCGACGAGATCCGCGCCGAACTCGCCGCCGTCACCGCCGAGGACGTCCGGACGGTCGCTCAGCAGGCCCTCGGCAACGGCCTCCTGCGCGTGCCCGCGGGACGGCGTGCGGACTGGGCCGGTTACCAGGCCGCGCCGCTCCACTCCGTCGCCGCCGTCGAGGGCAACCGCCACCGCTCCCGCGAGGCCGGCGGACCCGACCTGGTGATCGGCCGGGCCGGTGTCAGCCTCGTCCGCGAGGGCGAGGCCGCGACCGTCCGGTACGACGCCTGCGCCGCCTACCTCGCCTGGCCCGACGGCGGACGGCGGCTCATCGGCACCGACGGCATCTGCGTCGAGGTCGAACCCGGCTGCTTCGCCGTCGACGCCCACACCCTCGCCGGGATCGACGCCGCGGTGCCGTACCACGCGTACGTCCGGATGCCACCGCGGACGGCGCCCGCCCGGCCCTCCCGCTCCGGTCCTGCCGGGGGTTCGGGTGCCGGTGCCGGGGCGGGTGCGGCCGTCCGCTCGTCGCCGGCGCAGCTCGCCGTGAACATGGTGCTCACGCTCGTCGCCGGTCTGTTCCTGCTGTTCGCCCTCGGCGGGGCGCTCGGCGCGGACGACGAGTCGCGGGGCGACCCGGTGTACTGGGGCGTGCTGGTGGTGGCCGCGGGCATCGCGGCGGCGCTGCTGCGCAGTGTGTGGCGGCGCAGTCGGCCGCGGCGGGCCTGAGGCTGCTGCTCACGCGAGGGGCGGGCGGCTCCGGCACTACGGGGCGGGCCGGCTGGGCTGCGCGGCGGGCCGGCAGCACTGCGGGTCTGCACCGGCCGCCGGGGTTGCACCGGCCGCCGGGGTTGCCGGCCGGAGCGCCCGGGTGCGGGTTGCCGGGCGGGCGAGGGCTGCGGGGCGGGTGCGACCTGTCGGGTCGCGAACCGTCGGGGCGGGGCGCCCGAAACGGATTAGGGGAGCACCCCGGTGACCGTGTAAAGTGGTGCGTGTCGCCGGGGGAGAACGCCGGGGGCTGCAGCAAGGGGCTATAGCTCAGTTGGTAGAGCGCTTGCATGGCATGCAAGAGGTCTGGGGTTCAATTCCCCATAGCTCCACAGCAAGTGAAAGGCCGTTCCCTCCGGGAGCGGCCTTTCGCCGTTCCCCGGTAGGTGCGACCGTCTTCACCCGTGGACCCTCCCGGCCCGCTACGGTCGAAGCATGGCCGACCTGGTGCGCAAGCGGAACGAAGAGCTCGCCCGGATACTCCACCAGCTCGGGTGGAGCCCCGAGCGGCTCGCTCGCGAGGTGAGCGCCGTCCTGCCCGCCGGCCTGGCGATCAGTGCCACCGCACCCTACAAGTGGCGCGACCGCGGCATGGTGCCGCGTGCTCCGCACGACCAGACCGTCTGCGAGGTGCTCGGCCGCGCCGTCGGCATCGCCGTCACCTACGAACAGCTCTGGGGCCGCATGGGCAGCGGCCGAGGCGCCAAGATCCTCTCGCCGCGGCTGCTCACCGACCCGTGGACGGCCGACACCGCACAGACCGCCCTCCGGGAGGCCGGCGCCGACGCAGCGCCCGTCCGGCTGACCGACCTCTTCCGCGGCGACGAACTCGAACAGGCCGCCCGGCACTGGGCCTCCCCGCCGCCCGAGGTCACCGGCGGAGCCGGCGCGCTGCGCATCGCCCCCGAACAGCTCGCCGACCTGCGGCTCTCCTACGAGAGCAAACGGCGCCTGGAACGTGCCTACGGCGGCGGACTCATCCTCGACCTCGCCAAGGCCGAACTCGCCATGGTCGGCAAGCTGCTGGAACTCGGCGCCTACGACGAGAAGCTCGGCCGGGAGCTCTACGGTGCCGCCGGACGGCTCGCCAGGCTGGTCGGCTGGGCCAATTACGACATGGGTAACGACGCCGCGGCCCAGCGTGCCTTCGTCGCCGCACTGCGGGCCGCGCACGTCTCCGGAGATCCGCGGCTGGGCGTCGGCGTGGTCGGCTGCCTCGCCGTGCAGGCGACGTACAACTCCGGCGGGCGCGGGCTCGATGCCGTGGCCATGCTCTCCACCGCGCTGCGCGCCGCCGACGAGGTGCTGACCCCCCGTGAACGGGCGCTGCAGCTCGGCCGGATCGCCCGTGCCCACGGGCGGAAGGGCGAGCAGATCAGCGCCGAGGCCGTCGCCGAGCGGGCCTTCCAGGCGCTCGACGGTGTCGACGACCACGCCCACGAGCGTGCCGACCTCGCCGGAATGGTGGGTGAGATGCACCTCTTCCTGGGGGACTTCGAGCGTGCGCAGCGGATGCTCGGCGAGGCGGTCGCCGCGTTGCCGGCCGAGCGTGCCCGGACGAGGGCCCTGCTGATGGTCCGGCTCGCGGAGGCGTGCCGGCGCACCGGGGAGCGGGAGGAGGCCGCCCGGATCGCCGACGAGGCGCGGCTGCTCGCCGCCGGCATGCAGTCCGCGCGGGTGGCGCGGGCCCTGCGTGCCTTCGATGCGGCCGCGCGGGAGGAGGTGCCGCTCGCGGGATGAGGGAGGGCGTGGGATGAGGGAGGGCGTGGGATGAGGGAGGGCGTGGGATGACGGGGAGGTCTCTGCGGCAGCCTGTGCGGGCTCCGGCCCGGGTGGGCCGCGGCCCCGGGCAGGGCCCGGGTGCGACGTCCGCCGGCCCGGCGTGAGCCCCGCGTGCGATGTTCCCCGGCCCGGGGGCCGTCCCGGTGGGCGGCCCGCGGGTGGAATGCACAGCGGGGCGTACGGGCCGTTGCGGTACTCTGACCCCATGCGAACCGTGCGCCTGCTCCTTAGCCGGCCGCGCTGACCAGGACCGGCCCGGGGCCGGAGTCGGCGTGGCGACCCCTCCTGCGAGGGGTTTTTTGCTTTCCGAGTACGTGCTGTTCCGAGTGTGTGCCGCTGGTTCGCCACTGATGACGACGGAGCCCGAAGGACCATGAGCGAGACGACGACCCCTGCTTCCGGCGCGGCCGAGGCCGCTTCCGAGCCCTTCCGCTACGGTGCCGCGCTGGCGGCCGAGATCGAGTCCCGCTGGCAGGACCTGTGGGAGAAGGAAGGGACGTTCAACGCCCCCAACCCGGTCGGCCCGCTGGCCGAGGGCGCGGGCGGCGACGTCGCCGCGAAGCCGCACAGCTTCATCATGGACATGTTCCCGTACCCGTCCGGTGCCGGCCTGCACGTCGGCCACCCGCTGGGGTACATCGCCACCGACGTGTACGCCCGCTACCAGCGGATGACCGGCCACAACGTGCTGCACACCCTGGGCTACGACGCGTTCGGCCTGCCCGCCGAGCAGCACGCCGTCGCCACCGGCCAGCACCCCCGGATCACCACCGAGGCGGCCATCGCCAACATGCGGCGCCAGCTGCGCCGCCTGGGCCTGGGCCACGACTCGCGGCGCTCCATCGCCACCATCGACCCGGACTACTACCGCTGGACGCAGTGGATCTTCCTGCAGATCTTCAACTCCTGGTACGACGAGGCGGCCGGCAAGGCCCGCCCGATCGCCGAGCTGGTCGCGCAGTTCGAGTCCGGTGAGCGCGAGGTGCCGGGCGGCCGCGCCTGGACCGAGCTGTCCGCCGTCGAGCGCGACGAGGTGCTGGGCGAGTACCGGCTGGCCTACGCCAAGGAGGTGCCGGTCAACTGGTGCCCCGGCCTGGGCACCGTGCTGGCCAACGAGGAGGTCACCGCGGACGGCCGCTCCGAGCGCGGCAACTTCCCGGTGTTCAAGTCGAAGCTGCGCCAGTGGATGATGCGGATCACCGCGTACTCCGACCGCCTGATCGCCGACCTGGACATGCTGGACTGGCCCGAGGCGATCAAGCTGCAGCAGCGCAACTGGATCGGCCGCTCCGAGGGCGCCCGGGTCGACTTCGCCGCGCCCGGCGGCGAGGCGATCACCGTCTTCACCACCCGTCCGGACACCCTGTTCGGTGCCACCTACATGGTGCTGGCACCCGAGCACGGCCTGGTCGACGCGATCGTCCCGGCCGTCTGGCCCGAGGGCGTGCCGGCGGACTGGACCGGCGGTGCCGCCACCCCGGCCGACGCCGTCGCGGCCTATCGCGCCGAGGCCGCCGCCAAGTCGGACGTCGAGCGCCAGGTCGACGCCAAGATCAAGACCGGTGTCTTCACGGGCGCCTACGCGACCAACCCGGTCAGCGGCGAGCAGGTCCCCGTCTTCATCGCCGACTACGTGCTGATGGGCTACGGCACCGGCGCGATCATGGCCGTCCCGGCCCACGACCACCGCGACTTCGCCTTCGCCCGTGCCTTCGGCCTGCCGATGCGCTGCGTGGTCGAGCCCACCGACGGTCGCAGCGAGGACCCGCACACCTGGGACGACGCCTTCGACACCTACGACTCGGTGATCGTCAACTCGGCCCACGACGACCTGTCGCTGAACGGCCTGAGCGTCGTCGACGCCAAGGTCGCCGTCACCGGCTGGCTGGTCGGCCGCGGCATCGGCGAGGGCACCGTCAACTACCGTCTGCGCGACTGGCTGTTCAGCCGCCAGCGGTACTGGGGCGAGCCCTTCCCGATCGTCTATGACGAGGACGGCGCCATGCACGCGCTGCCCGAGTCGATGCTGCCGGTCGAGGTGCCCGAGGTCGAGGACTACTCGCCGCACACCTACGACCCGGACGACGCCGCCTCCACCCCGAAGACCCCGCTGTCCCGCAACGAGGCGTGGGTCGAGGTCGAGCTGGACCTGGGCGACGGCCCGAAGAAGTACCGCCGCGAGACCAACACCATGCCCAACTGGGCCGGTTCCTGCTGGTACGAGCTGCGCTACGTCGACCCGGCCGACTCCGAGAAGGTCGTCGACCCGGCCAACGAGGCGTACTGGATGGGCCCCACCGCCGACAAGCCGGCCGGTGGCGTCGACCTGTACGTCGGCGGCGCCGAGCACGCGGTGCTGCACCTGCTGTACGCCCGCTTCTGGCACAAGGTGCTGTTCGACCTGGGCCACGTGTCCTCCGTCGAGCCGTTCCACAAGCTGTTCAACCAGGGCATGATCACCGCAGACGTCTACCGCGACGCACGCGGCTTCCCCGTGCCCGCCGCCGAGGTCGAGGAGCGCGACGGCGCGTACTTCTGGCAGGGCGAGCCGGTCAAGCGCGAGGCCGGCAAGATGGGCAAGTCCCTGAAGAACGCCGTCGCCCCCGACGAGATCGCCGACGAGTACGGTGCCGACACCCTGCGCCTGTACGAGATGTCGATGGGCCCGCTGGACGTCTCCCGCCCGTGGGACACCCGCGCAGTCGTCGGCTCGTACCGCTTCCTGCAGCGTCTGTGGCGCAACGTCGTCTCCGAGACCACCGGCGAGCTGGTCGTCACGGAGGAGGAGCCGGACGAGGCGACCCTGCGCGCCCTGCACAAGGCGATCGACGGCATCCGTGCGGACATGGCCGGCCTGCGCTTCAACACGGCCGTGGCCAAGGCGATCGAGCTGAACAACTTCCTGGTCAAGCGGGGCTCCACGCCGCGCAGCGTGGCCGAGCAGATCGTGCTGATGGTCGCCCCGCTGGCACCGCACATCGCCGAGGAGCTGTGGCAGCGCCTGGGTCACCGCGAGTCGCTGGCCTTCGCCGACTACCCCGTCGCCGACCCGGCCTACGTCGTCGACGAGACGGTCACCTGCGTCGTCCAGATCAAGGGCAAGGTCAAGGCCCGCCTGGAGGTCGCGCCGACCATCACCGACGCCGAGCTGGAGACGCTGGCGCTGGCCGACCCGGCCGTGGTGGCCGCGCTGGGCGACGCCCCGGTGCGCAAGGTCATCGCGCGTGCGCCGAAGCTGGTGAACATCGTCACCGGCTGACGCCGACCGCTCGTTCCCGGGCCGGGCTCCCCACCAGGGGCGCCCGGCCCGGGCGTTCTCCGGCAGGCCCGGGATCAGTCCCCGGCGGCCGGCCGGGACGGCGGGACGGCCCCGTGCAGGCGGTCGGCGAGGGCCGCGACGTGTGCCACCAGCTCCGGCGGCTCGTGGACGGTGAACCGGTACCCCAGCAGCGCCAGGTGGAGTGCCAGCCCGTCCAGCGAGTTGGAGCCCGCCCGCAGGGTGCAGCTCCGCCCGTCGATCGGCTCGACCACCGCCGAGGTCGGCGTGGTCCTCGTGACGACCTCCTCGGCCGGCGCGTGGACCGTGCAACGGGCCTGGTAGCGGTACTGGCCGACGGCGACCTCCCAGGACGCCCAGCGCCGGACGTCCTGCTCCGGAGGTTCCCTGGGGACGAACCGAGGCCCGTGCGGCGGGCGCAGCGTGATCCGGTCGACGCGGAAGTTCCGCCAGTCCGCCCGGGCGGTGTCCCAGGCAACCAGGTACCAGCGGGTGCCGGAGTGCACCAGCCGGTGCGGTTCGGCGCCCCGACGGCTCTCCTCGCCGTCGTGCGTCCGGTAGTCGAAGCGCAGCCGCTCGTGCGCCCGGCAAGCGGCGGCGATCGCGGTGAGCACCTCGGCCTGCACCACCGGGCCGTTCCCCGGCATGGCCACCGTCGCGTCGGCCAGCGCATCCACGCGGTGCCGCAGTCTGGAGGGCATCACCTGCAGCAGCTTCGCCAAGGCGCGCACCGAGGACTCCTCGATGCCGGAGACCGTGCCGCCCGCCGCCGTCCGCAGCCCCACCGCCACCGCGACCGCCTCGTCGTCGTCCAGCAGCAGCGGAGGCATCTCCGCCCCCGCACCGAGCCGGTAGCCGCCGGCGGTGCCCGGCGTCGAGTCCACGGGATAGCCCAGGCCCCGTAGCTTGTCCACGTCCCGTCGCACCGTCCGCACGTCGACACCGAGCCGGCCGGCCAGGTCGGCCCCCGACCAGTCCCGGCGGACCTGGAGCAGGGACAGCAGACGCAGCAGGCGGGCGGAAGTCTCCAGCATGCGGCCATCCTGGCAGCCGATGCGGACAGCTACTGTCCTCAGCGGTGCGTTCGCTAGGGGGAACGGCCCCGGAAGAGCCCCGACCCGGGCCCTGAGCTCTCCCTGATCTCTCAGGTGCGCACGGCCTCCGGGGTCCGACCGGACCCTTCCGGCGGCTACCGTGGATATTCCAGGGCGGCCGCGCGGGCCGCGTCCGGCGAGCGGTGTCGATGGGCACCGCGGAAGGTGGGGTAGGGATGGACGCGATCGGCGTGGTGATCGCCCTGGTGATGCTGTTCCTGGTGACCGCCGGAGTCATGGCCGTCGTCGGCACGGTCAAGGCGGCCAAGGCGGTCGCCGCCAAGGTGGAGAGGCACGAGGCCCACGCACGGCGCGCCGTGGAGAACGCCGCCCTGAGGGCGAAGACCTTCACCAAGCCGGGCTCCCAGGGCCAGCTCGCCTCCGTGCGTCTCTCGCTGCGCACCTCCCTGGACGCCACCCGGCAGGTCCTTGAATCCGGCCTCGCAGCGGACGGCCAGCTCGCCGAATCCCTCCAACTGCTCGACCGCCTCGACGCGCATGCCGCGGAGCTCGACCAGGAGATGCGCATCCTCGAACGCGAGCCGGACGGCGCCCGGCTGGCCGCCAAGCTCCCCGAGCTGCGCGAGCGGGCCGGCCGGATCACCCACTCCGCCGAAACCATGCGCTGGGCGGCCCAGGACCGCATGCGCCGCTTCGCCGACGACGACCTGGCCCGACTCAGCCGTGAATGCGAGAACGAAGCCGGGGCACTGCGGCACTGGGACCGGGTGGCCGGGCCCGAGGACACGAGCGCGGCCGGTGCGGGTCCGGACGGTGTTGCCTCAGCCAACGGGGCTGCGGCGGCCCGGTCCGAGGACGCCCAGCGGAAGGGCCTCACCGCCGGGAACCGCCTGCGGGCAGAGGACGTGCTCGGTCTCGGTGACCCCCTCAACCGGCTCGCCGACCGGCTGCGCAAGCCGAACACCGGTGGAGCGTAAGGCTCCTGCCGGTTCCGGCCCGGTAGCGCCGCCCGTTCGGGGCCGGTCCGCTGCTGCTGCGGGGCGTCTCTGCCAGCGGCCTGCGCTGTCATCTGCGCCGGTCGCGGAGTAACCTCCGGCACATGCCCGGCCACCTCGCCCTCGTCACCGATTCCACGGCCTACCTGCCCCAGGACGTCGTCGACCGCCATCGGATCGAGGTCGTCCCGCTCTCCGTCGTCGTGGGCGACGAGGTCCTCACCGAAGGCGTCGAGATCTCGCCCAAGGACGTCGCCGAGGCGCTGCGCGCCAAGCGCAGAGTCACCACCTCCCGTCCCAACCCGGAGAACTTCGCCGCCGCCTACCGGGCAGCCGCCGAGGCGGGTGCCACGGGTGTCGTCTCCGTCCACATCTCCTCCGAACTCTCGGGTACGTACGAGGCCGCCAAACTCGCCGCGGCCGGGGCGGAGATCCCGGTCGAGGTCGTCGACAGCCGACTGGTCGGCATGGCCCTCGGGCACTGCGTTCTGACGGCCGCACAGGCTGCCGAGGCAGGTCTCGGGCCCGCGGAGGCCGCCGCCGAAGCCGTCCGCCGGTCGTCGCTGAGCAGCGGCTTCTTCTACGTCGACACGCTCGAGCACCTGCGCCGCGGCGGCCGCATCGGTGCCGCCCGCGCACTGCTCGGCTCGGCCCTCGCGGTGAAGCCGCTGCTCCACCTCTCCGGCGGCCGGATCGAACCGCTGGAGAAGGTACGGACGGCATCACGGGCGATCGCCAGGCTGGAGGAGATCGCCGTGGAACGCGCCGGCGACGCCGAGGTCGACATCGCCGTCCACCACCTCGCGGCCGAGGACCGTGCGGAGCCGCTGGCCGAGCGCCTGAGCGAACGGGTGCCCGGACTGCGCGACCTCTACGTGGGTGAGGTCGGCGCCGTCATCGGTGCCCACGTCGGCCCCGGCCTGCTGGCCGTCGTGGTGTCGCCCCGCTGACGGAGCGGCAGCTCCGGTGGTGAGGTGAGGCGCCTCCGGTGGTGAGGCGAGACGGCCCTCGCCGCCGCCCCGCCCTTACCGCTGCTCCGTCCTCGCTGCTCCGGCCACCCCGCCCCCTGCTGCCGTTCCCGCCGGCGGTACGGCTGTGCCCCTCGTGGCTCCGCTGTGTGCGGCTCCGACCCGGCTGACGAACGAAGCCGCCCAGCAGGTTCCCGGCCTCCTCCTTTTCATCCTTGTGAGGGAAGGGAGTTGTCCACACCCCCGAGTTGTCCACAGGCCGGCGGCGAGGTGTGCATCGCGGACCGCGGGCATTCGTACCGTCCTCGCATGAAGCACACGACCCGCGGCGCAGCACGGCGCCGAGAGACGGCCGAGACCGTCCGGCGGCGACTCGCTGCCCTGTTTTCCGCAGCCCTGCGCGGCAGCAACCCGACTCGTGGCCCGGCCGGCACACATGGCGGAGCCGCGGGAGGCAGTCCCGGAGACGGCGCCGACCCCGCCCCGTCCAGGTCCCCGGCCGGGTCGGCGGCACCGGCCGGGCGGACCGCACAAGGCGGACCTTCCTCACCGGGCGGGCATGCAGTACAGGGCGGGCATGCAGTACAGGGCGAGCATGCAGTACCGGGCGCCGCGCGTACCGCGGGTGCTGCGAGCATCGCGTCACCGCCCGAGGCGGCGGCGCCCGGTCGCCGGAGTGACCGGCCGCCGCGCGGGCACCGGTTCACCGCCCGCAGGTTCGGCACCGACGCGCCCCCGGGCCCCAGACGATCGCCCCGCCGCCGGTCCGTGCGGGACGGGCCGCCAGTCTCCGCCCCGAACGCGGGGCTGCCGCCGCCGGAGACCTCCTCGCCCTTCGGCGCCGCGGCCGGCCCGTCCACCGTCCCACCCGACCTCCCGAAGTCGCCCTCGGCCCGGCGGCTCGCCTTCTCCCTGCCGGCCGGGCTGATGCTGGACCGCAGGGCCGCGCTCGGTCTCGCGGCACTGCTCCTGCTCGCAGTCGGCTACGCCGTCCAGCACTTCTGGCTGAGTCGCCCCGAGCCGGTCGCCGTCCCCACCGTGAGCGGCAGCGCTGCGTCCGCCACGGGAGGCCCGCACCCCACAGCGGCCGGGACAACGGCCCAGCCCGGAGCGCCGGCGCCCACTGTGGTGGTGGACGTGGCGGGCAAGGTCCAGCATCCGGGCCTTCGCACTCTGCCGACCGGCTCCCGCGTCGCCGACGCCCTTCGGGCAGCAGGTGGAGCCCTCCCCGGCACCGAAACCGACTCCCTCAACCTCGCCCGGGTGCTCAGCGACGGCGAGCAGATCCTGGTCGGCGTACCGACCGGTCAGGGGGCGCCCGGCGCCACCATGGGCGGCCTGGTCAGCCTCAACCGGGCGACCGCCGAGCAGCTGGACACCCTGCCCGGTGTCGGGCCGACGCTCGTCCAGCGGATCCTCCAGTACCGCCAGACGCACGGTCCGTTCCGCTCGGTCGACCAGCTCCGTCAGGTGCCTGGCATCGGCCAGCGCAAGTTCGACGACATCAAGGGCCTGTTGACGCTCTGACAGCAGCTCTTCCCTGATCGGAACAGGCCAGTTCGTGTCGTCCCCACCAGCCGTACCGGGTCCTCGCACCGCTCACCCCTGCACCGAGAAGACCGCCCGCTCTGAAAGGAGGCACGGCGATCACTTCCACCCTCGCCCCGACGGCCGCCCCGCCGGACCGGACACACTCGCTCGCCACCGGTCCCCGTGAGCCGGCGGGTCCGAGCCGGCGGCCGGCAGATCTGCGGCTGCTGCTGCCCGCGCTCACCGCCTGGGCTGTGACCTCCGCCGTACTCGCGGTGGATCCGGTCCACCACCCGCCGCTCGTCGTCACCGCGGTGGTCGCTGCCGGAGCAGCCCTGTTCCTGCTCCGGCAGCGAGCTGCCGACGGCACCCGCCGAATCGCTCCGTCGACCGCAGCCGTCCTGCTGTCAGCAGCGGCGGCCACGCTGACCACCGTCCTGCACACCGCAGACCTCCACCGCGGCCCGATCCCCGATCTCGTCCGACCGTCCCTGACCGTGCAAGCCACCGCCCCGTCGACGCCGTCAACCGAGGCGCGGGCCGGAGTCCCGTCGGGCGGCACCGCCACACCGGCCGGCCCAGCCGTACCCGGTACCGCAGTCGCTTCCGGCGATGCACCCGGCACCGCGGCCGCCTCGGACACCGCACCCGACACCGGAGCCGGAGCCGTACCCGGCACCGCGGCCTCGCCGAAGGCGGCTGCCACGGCAGCTGCCACCGCGGTAGGCCCGGGCCCGCCGACCATCCCCGGCTCGCCGGAGCCCAACGCCCGCACCGCCGAGGCCAAGGGAAGTTCCCCTGTCGAGCTGTCGGTGGACCTCACCGTCGCCGGCGACCCGACGCCACGAACGGGGCGGGTGCACGGCACCACGCCGGGGCAGGCCGTACTGACCTTCGACGCAGTGGTGGACCGCGTACGGTTCCCCATGGACCCCGGCCGCTCCGCCGTAGCCGTGCACACACCGGTCACCGTGCTCGTCCGGGCACAGGACATCGCCGCTTGGCGCGGGCTCGTTCCCTCGACCAGGGTTGCGGCCGGAGTCCGCGCGACCGCCCCCGGCGAGCGCGATCACGACTCGGCAGCTCGCCTGGTGGCGCTGGGCCCGCCGCGTCTGTTGGCCCCACCCGGCCGGTCCCAGCAGCTCGCGGCGGAGCTGCGCTCGGGCCTCCGTGAGGCAACCGACCACCTGTCGCCGGACATCCGTGGCCTCCTGCCGGGGCTGGTGGTGGGCGACACCTCGCGCCTTCCCGACGACCTGCGCGAGGCGTTCCGTGCCACCGACCTCGGGCACCTGACCGCGGTCAGCGGGGGAAATCTGGCGATCCTCCTCACCGTCCTGCTCGGAGCGTCCCGCAAGGAGGACGTGGGCAGCCGCGGCGGTCTGGCCGGTCTGCTCGGCCTGTCCATCCGGACGACAGCGCTCGTGGGCACGGGCCTGACCCTCGCCTTCGTGACCGTCTGCCGTCCCGAGCCGAGCGTCCTCAGAGCCGCTGCCACCGGTCTCCTCGGACTGCTCGCCCTTGCCACCGGCCGTCCCCGCCAAGGCGTGCCGGCCCTCGCCGGGGCGGTCCTGCTCCTGGTGCTCCTCGATCCCTACCTCGCCCGCTCCTACGGCTTCCTGCTCTCCACCCTGGCCACTGCGGGTCTCCTCACGCTCGGGCCGCGTTGGACGGAAGCGCTGTGCCGCAGGGGCTGGCCGACGGTCCTCGCCACCGCGACCGGCGCCACCGCAGCCGCCCAGGCCCTGTGCGCCCCGGTCACCATCCTGCTCGCCCCACGGGTCAGCCTGGTGGCCGTCCCGTGCAACCTGCTCGCCGAGGCCGCAGTGGCTCCGGCCACCCTGCTCGGATTCGCGGCGCTCGCAGCCGAGCCGTTCGCCCCGGGCGCGGCCCGCGTGCTCGCGGACCTCGCAGCCGTCCCCACCGGGTGGCTGGCCGCGGTCGCCCGACAGGGCGCCGCAGTGCCCGGCGCGCTGCTGGACTGGCCCGACGGCCTCACGGGGGCACTGCTCCTGGCGGTCACCACGGTGGCCCTGTGCTGGGGTGTCCCCCCGTTGCTGTCGGCCCGCCGTGCCGCCTCCCGCAGGGTCCGGACCGCCCTGGCGGCCGGAGTTGTCCTGGCCCTCGCGGCCGTTCTGCTGCGACCGCCGGCCGTCACCCGGATCGCCACCGGCTGGCCGCCGGCCGGGTGGCGCCTGGCCATGTGCGACGTCGGTCAGGGCGACATGGCCGTGCTCCCGCTCGCCTCCGACACCGCCGTGGTCGTGGACACCGGGCCGGACCCGGCAGCCGCCGACAACTGCCTCCGAGACCTCGGGATCTCCCGGATCCCGTTGCTGATCCTCACTCACTTCCACGCCGACCACGTCGAGGGGGTGCCCGGCGTGCTGCACGGGCGTACGGTCGCCGCGCTCCAGGTGACCCTGCTGGGCACGCCACCCGGTGAGCAGGCACGCGTGCTGGGATGGGCCTCGGCCGCGGGCATCCCCCTCCTGCAGGCCCGCCGAGGGGAGCACCGCGCTGCGGGACCGGACCTCGCCTGGGACGTCCTGTGGCCCGACGACTCCCTCGGACCTTCCACCCCTGGAGCCAACAACGCCAGCGTCGCACTCCTCGCCACCGTGGGACCGCCCGGGGACCAGCTGCGGCTGGCCCTGCTCGGCGACCTCGAACCACCGGCCCAGGCGGCACTGATGCAGCGCGGCCCACCGGACCGGGTCGACGTCCTCAAGGTGGCCCACCACGGCTCCGCCAACCAGGACTGGGACCTCACCGGTGCCTTGCACCCGACGCTGGCACTCATCTCCTGCGGCCACGACAACCCGTACGGGCACCCCGCCCCGCGCACCGTCGACCGGCTGAGCGCACTGGGCGCCACGGTGCTGCGGACCGACCGGGCCGGAGACATCGCAGTCCTCGGCGGCCACCGGCACCTCCGGATGGCCACCCACCCGCACCACCACCGGAGCTGAGCCGCCATGACCCACCGCACCGCCACCCGGACGGCCGCTCCCCGGACAACCGTTCTCCGTAGGACCGTTCCCCGTACGACTGTTCCCCGGGAGCCGTCACCGGACGGCTCCCGCGGACTCACGCCCTCGACGTCACCGGACCTCGTCGTGCTCGGTGGCCGCTCCACCGGTTCCGCCCGCCCTGCCGGCCCCGTCGGCGTTGGTGTCGAAGCGTTCGGTGCCCACCACACGGAGCAGTTCCAGGCATCCGGCCGCCGTGGTGCCGGGTGCCGGGGTGAACAGCAGCAGTCGCTGGTCCTCGGTCGGCGTCAGCAGCGCCTCGCAGTCCAGACTGATCGGGCCTATCGCCGGGTGCACCACGCACATCCGACTGGTCCGGCGCACAGCCACCTCGTGCAGCTCCCACAGCCGGGCGAACTCCTCGCTCGCTGCCGTGATCCGAGCCACCAGAGCCTCGGCCGCGGCATCCCGCGACCGCCGGGCCACCGCGGCCCGCAGGTCGGCGACATGCACCCGGCTCCAGTGGTCGCGTTCCTCCTCCGGGTACGCCTGGCGCACCGTCGGGTCGGTGAACCAGCGCCAGACCACGTTGCGGTCGTCCTCGCGGAGCGAGCACACGCTGCCGAAGAGCGCGGTGGCCATGGCGTTCTGGGCGAGCAGATCGCCGAGGTCGCTGACGATCTGAGCCGGCGTCTCCTTCAGCTGGTCCAGCAGGTGGAGCAACGCGGGGCGGACGTGGTCCCCGGCCTGTCGCCCGGCCGGCGGCCGATGCCCCGCCAGCAGGTGCAGGTGGTCCCGCTCGTCCTCCGACAGCCGCAGCGCCCGGGCGAGCGCGGCGAGCATCTGAACGGACGGCTGCGGGCCGCGGGCCTGCTCCAGCCGCGTGTAGTAGTCGGCCGACATGCCGGCGAGCTGAACGACCTCCTCACGGCGCAGGCCCGGCGTACGGCGGCGCGAGCCGGCGGGCAGCCCGACGTCCTGTGGGCTCAGCCGCTCGCGGGAGCGGCGGAGGAAGTCTGCGAGCTCACGACGGTCCATCTCCATGATCCCCATGATGCTGCGGCAGGAGGGCGGGTAGCCAGGGTCTGCCGATACCACCCTTCCCTGCCGGAGGTGAACGCCGCGGACCGCGCGACCCGGCAGCCACCGCGTCCCGCAGCCCCGGCCTCACAGCCGGACGTCGAGCGCCGCCACCCCCGCACCCGGCGCTGCCCCCGAACCCCATCGGCAGGCCGGGCCGACCACCGCCGATCCGTCGGCCCACTGCCCCGAAGGGCTCACCGGCGCGCGGCCTCAGTCCTCCTCGCGCCAGCCGTCCTGGGCATCCGCGACCGCGTCGAGTTCGGCGAGCAGAGCGGGGGTCCAGCCGTCCTCGGGGGCCTCGAACACCAGCAGCCACTGGGCGTCCTCGGCGTCGTCCTCGCCGGCGAGCGCGTCCCGGACGAGCTCCGGGTCGTCGAGGTCGGGGCAGCGGGCGACGAGGTCCTCGCGGGCCTCGTCGGCGGCGTCGCGGTCGGGCAGGACGAGCAGTTGGCGGGCACGGTTCTTGATCACCGCACCATTCTGCAACCGCCCGCAGGGGCGTACGGTCCGGGGGTGTCACCGCACCGTGCGATCCTGGTACGCGATGGCCAGGAAGAGTGCACCCGACGACCTGCTCGCCCCGCTGACCCTCGCGGTCGGCCAGGAGGAGCTGCTGCTCGACCGCGCCGTGGCCGAGGTGGTGGCCGCCGCGAAGGTGGCGGACCCCGACACCGACGTCCGGGACCTCGCGCCGGGCGCCCTGCAGCCGGGCAGTCTCGCCGAGCTGACCACGCCCTCGCTCTTCGCCGAACGCAAGGTCATCGTCGTCCGGGCCGCCCAGGACCTCTCCGCCGACTCGGTGAAGGAGGTCAAGGCGTACATCGAATCGCCCGCCGACGAGGTGATCATGGTCCTCGTCCATGCGGGCGGCGCCAAGGGCAAGGGACTGCTGGACGCGGCGAAGAAGGCCGGCGGCCGCGAGGTGCAGTGCGCCAAGCTGACCAAGAACGGCGACAAACTCGCCTTCATCCGCAACGAGTTCCGCCGGCTCGGTCGTGCGGCGGCCCCGGAGACCTGCCAGGTGCTGCTGGACGCACTCGGCAGCGACCTGCGCGAGCTGGCGGCCGCGTGCAGTCAGCTCACGGCCGACATCGAGGGGACGATCGACGAGGCCGCGGTCGCCCGCTACTACAGCGGCCGGGCCGAGGCCACCGGCTTCGAGGTGGCCGACCTCGCGGTGACCGGCCGCGCGGCGGAGGCGTTGGAACGGCTCCGCTGGGCCCTGGCCGTGGGGCAGCCGCCCACCGGCATCACCTACGCGCTGGCCTCCGGCGTCCGGAGCATCGGCCGACTGGCCTCCGCCGGCCGGTCGATGCGCCCCGCCGACCTCGCCCGCGAGCTCGGCATGCCGCCGTGGAAGGTCGACCGCGTCCGCCAGCAGATGCGCGGGTGGACGGGCGACGGCGTCGCCGCTGCCCTGACCGCCGTCGCCGAGGCGGATGCTGCCGTCAAGGGTGGCGGCGACGATCCCGCCTACGCCCTGGAACGCGCTGTGGTCGCCGTGGCCCGCGCGGCCCGATCCGGCGCCCGCCAGTACTGACGGACACTCGCTACTGACGGACACCTGCGGGTTGCCTGCCGGCAGCGGACTGCCACGGGTGCCACCGCCACGGGTGCCACCGCCAGGGGTGCCACCGCCAGGGGTGGCACGGCCGACCCGCGACGCTGCCCGGCTGCCGCCTCAACCGCCGAGTGCCCGCAGCACCGCCCGGCTGTCGACCACCAGCGCCTGCCGGATCTGCTCCCGGTCCGGCACCGTCGTCTTGCCCTCCTGGAACGACCCCGACCAGCTCAGGTAGTACGTCAGGCCGCGATCCCTCACGTACAGCACATGGGTGATGTAGTGCCAGCTGGAGTCCGAACTGCTCGGGTCGTCCAGGTAGCCGAGGTAGGCCTCCTGCCCGAGATCGGGGACCGAGGTGATCTGGTACTTCCGCTGCTGCAGGCCCGACCGCTGCGCCTCGAACTCGGGCTCGGGGTCGACCGCCTTGTGCAACTGCGCCTCGACGTACAGGGAGACGTAGTCGGTGTCCGCACCGGTCTTCTTGAGGTACTGGCTGCAGTACATGTCGTCGAGCGCGGGATGCCGGGTCGCGTAGTGGTACGGCTTGCCGTACTGCGAGGGGTAGAGCTGCTCGAACGAGGTCAGTTTGGCCGTCGTGCAGATGTCGCTGACCAGGTGGTACGGGCCCGGACCCGGCGCCTTGCGTCCGGTGGCCACCAGCGAGGGCACCGTCAGCACGGCGGTGGCCCACACGGCGGACGCCACCAGGACGCCGCCCACCCCCCACAGCAACCCTCTTCGCGCGCCGCCCCCGTTCGGACGCCCCGAGCCGGAAACCCCGGGAGCGGCCCCGCCGGTGCCGGTCGCCGCGCCGGCTCCGCGCATGCCGCCCGGCCCGACGGCTCCGCCCGGTGCCGTCACCCCGCCCGGCGCGGCCGTGCCGACTGCACCGCCGAAGCCGCTGTAGGGGCCGGGTCCGTACGGGCCGGGCCCGGTGGTGCGGGAGGCCCCGGTGTGCGGTGGCGGCGGTGGTGTCGACATCGGAGCCCCCAGTGGCCGTCCGGCGAGATGGTAGGACCGAACCATACCGGTCAGCAGGTCGTGACAGAGAGTTGCCATTCGGCCGCACCGCGTACTGTCTCCGTCGATGTTCGATGATCGACGCCCGACGTTCCTGCGCCCGACGTTCCTGCGCCCGACGTTCCTGCGCCCGACGTTCCTGCGGTGCGGGGCCTGGTGATGCAAAAGCAGATTGCCCGCCCGGTGGGGACCGGACGGGCAATCGGTGAGGTGCCGGTGGACCGGCGCCTCGGTGGATCTGTGTGTACCGCACCCGCGTGGCGAACGCAGGCCGCGTGCGGTACGGAGTCGTGCGTCTCGGGGCTCCGGGTAGAGGGCCGGTGCGGTCCGAGAAAGGGTGGTCGACGGTGCGGGTAGAGGGCCGCGATCTCGCCGACCTCCGGGGCGGGCCCGGGGTGGGGCCGTCACCGCCCGAGGCGGTGGGGCGTCCGCGACAATCAGGCGGCGTTGACCAGCTTGGTGATCGCCGACTTCTTGTTGGCGGCCTGGTTCTTGTGGATGACGCCCTTGCTGGCGGCCTTGTCGAGGGCCTTGGCGGCCTCGCGGGCCAGCACGGTGGCCTTCTCGTTCTCGCCGGCGGCAGCGGCCTCACGGGCCTTGCGGATCGCGGTCTTCAGCGAGGACTTGACGGCCTTGTTGCGCAGGCGCGCCTTCTCGTTGGTCTTGTTGCGCTTGATCTGGGACTTGATGTTCGCCACGAATGAGCCTCAGTCTGTGTGGAACGGTCTCGACGGTTGCACCGGAGCGGCTTCGGACCAGCTGAGAGGGCATGCCGAAACCAGGTGCAGCGCCCCACGCTACCAGGGGCGGTCGGCCGTCCCCAAACCGGACGCACCGCCGGGCGCCCCACCGGGCTCCCCACCTGAGGGCGCCCCTTCGAACCCCCGCAACGGGGGAGCCCCGTCCCGGCCGCAGGCCCCGCCCTGCCGGAGGGGGCCGTTCATGGGGGCCGCTCATGAGGGGGTCGCTCATGAGGAGGCCGCGTCCTCGTCGCTGGTCGTCACCGGTCCGACGGCTCGACCGGCCCTGCCGTCAGCACCGGCTCCCCGTAGTGCTCCACCACGGGAAACGGCTCGTAGAAGTGGTGCAGCAGCTCCCGCCACCGCAGGTACTCGGCGGAGCCGCGGAAGCCCTCGGTGTGGTCGGCGAGCGTCTCCCACTCCACCTGCAGCAGGAAGCGCGAGGTGCCGCCCTCGTCCAGGCAGCGCCGCAGCTCCAGCGAACGGAAGCCGCGCTGGACGGCGATCAGCGGCCGGGCCTCGGTGAAGGCCGCGAGGAAGGCCTCCTCCTCGCCGGGCCGGACGTTCAGCAGTGCACTTTCGAGGATCATGGACGGCCATCCTTCCGGATCCGCGCGTCCTCGGGGAACGCCGCACCCGGGTGCGGCCCCGCACCCGGCCCATCCCCACCGAGGGGCCCCGCGGACCGCCCCCGGTCGCCCCCCCCACCGAGGGGCCCCGCGGACCGCCCCTGACCCGCACCCGACCCACCCCCGACCCGCCCCTGACCCATCCCCGACCGGCTCGCCGCCACGGCGACTCGGGCTCGTGGGAGGATAGGGAGAGCCATTATCGATCGGACGAGACCGTCCGGTCCCCGGGAAGCCGGTCAGCGATGACCTGGACACCCCGGCCCCCGGACCACACGGAGAATCGGACCAAGGTGCCCGCGACCCCCAGCAATGTGCCAGAGCCCAGCCGGACCGACCCGGCGGTGATCCGCAACTTCTGCATCATCGCCCACATCGACCACGGCAAGTCGACGCTCGCCGACCGGATGCTGCAGATCACCGGTGTTGTCGACCCGCGGCAGATGCGTGCCCAGTACCTCGACCGCATGGACATCGAGCGCGAGCGCGGCATCACCATCAAGTCGCAGGCCGTCCGCCTCCCGTGGGCGCCGAAGACCGGCGCGAACGCGGGCACCACGCACATCCTCAACATGATCGACACCCCGGGCCACGTGGACTTCACGTACGAGGTGTCCCGCTCCCTGGCGGCCTGCGAGGGCACCATCCTGGTGGTCGACGCGGCCCAGGGCATCGAGGCGCAGACCCTCGCCAACCTCTACCTGGCGCTGGAGAACGACCTCACGATCATCCCGGTCCTCAACAAGATCGACCTGCCGGCCGCCCAGCCCGAGAAGTACGCGGCGGAGATCGCGCACATCATCGGCTGTGACCCGGCGGACGTGCTCAAGGTCAGCGCCAAGACCGGCCTCGGCGTCGAGGACCTGCTGGACCACATCGTCGACAACATCCCGGCCCCGGTCGGCGTCAAGGACGCCCCGGCCCGAGCGATGATCTTCGACTCGGTCTACGACTCCTACCGCGGCGTGGTCACCTACGTCCGTGTGGTCGACGGCCAGCTGACCAAGCGCGAGCGCATCGCGATGATGTCCACCGGCGCCACCCACGAGCTGCTGGAGATCGGCGTCATCTCGCCCGAGCCGAAGGTCGCCGACGGCCTCGGCGTCGGCGAGGTGGGCTACATCATCACCGGTGTGAAGGACGTCCGGCAGTCCAAGGTGGGTGACACGATCACCTCCATGCACAAGGGCGCCACCGTGCCGCTCGGCGGCTACAAGGACCCGCGCCCGATGGTGTTCTCCGGCCTCTACCCGCTGGACGGCTCGGACTACCCGCTGCTGCGCGACGCCCTCGACAAGCTGCGCCTCAACGACGCCGCGCTCGTCTACGAGCCGGAGACCTCGGTGGCGCTCGGCTTCGGCTACCGCTGCGGCTTCCTCGGCCTGCTGCACCTGGAGATCATCCGGGAGCGCCTGGAGCGCGAGTTCAACCTCGACCTGATCTCCACCGCCCCCAACGTGATCTACCGCGTGATCATGGAGGACGGCAGCGAGCACACCGTCACCAACCCGAGCGAGTTCCCCACCGGCAAGATCGCCGAGGTGTTCGAGCCGGTCGTGCGCGGCACCATCCTGGCGCCCAACGAGTTCGTCGGCGCGATCATGGAGCTCTGCCAGTCCCGCCGCGGCAGCCTCCAGGGCATGGACTACCTCTCCGAGGACCGCGTCGAGCTGCGGTACACCCTGCCGCTCGCGGAGATCGTCTTCGACTTCTTCGACCAGCTGAAGTCCAAGACCCGCGGCTACGCCTCGCTCGACTACGAGCCCATCGGCGAGCAGTCGGCCAACCTGGTGAAGGTCGACATCCTGCTGCACGGCGATGCGGTGGACGCCTTCTCCGCGATCGTGCACAAGGACAAGGCCTACAACTACGGCGTCATGATGGCGGGCAAGCTGCAGAAGCTGATCCCCCGCCAGCAGTTCGAGGTGCCGATCCAGGCCGCCATCGGCTCCCGGGTCATCGCCCGCGAGACCGTCCGCGCGATCCGCAAGGACGTCCTCGCGAAGTGCTACGGCGGTGACATCTCCCGTAAGCGGAAGCTGCTGGAGAAGCAGAAGGAGGGCAAGAAGCGCATGAAGATGGTCGGCCGGGTGGAGGTCCCGCAGGAGGCCTTCATCGCCGCGCTGTCCACCGATGCGGAAGCCCCCAAGGAGAAGAAGTAGCGGTAGCGGTACCGCGTACGGCGGAGGCCGCCGCCCGGGCGAACCGGGTGGCGGCCTCCGCCGTTCTCCGCGCAGGGGGCGCTCACTTCACGTGCGTGAGCTTCTCCGGGTTCACCACCACGTACGCCTCGGTGATCCGCCCGTCGGCGACGGTGAAGGCGATCACGCCGGCCACCACGCCCGGCGAGGAGTGGACCACCAGGCCGGGTTCGCCGTTGACCTGGGCGTAGGAGACCGTCGCCTCGGCGCTCATGAACTTCGCCACCAGGCCGACCACCAGCCGGGAGACCCGGTCGGCGCCGACGATCGGCCGCACGCCCGCGCTGACCACGCCGCCGCCGTCCGAGTGCCAGACGACGTCCGGGTCGAGCACCGCCAGCAGCGCCTGGAGGTCGCCGCCGGCCGTGGCCGCGGCGAAGGCGCTCACCGCCTGCCGGTGCTCGGCCGGGTCGACGGTGCTCCGGCGGCTGCCGTCCTTCACCCGCCGCCGCGCCCGGGAGGCGAGCTGGCGGGCGGCCTCCGGGCTGCGCTCCAGGGTGGCGGCGATCTCGTCGAAGCCGACCGAGAAGACGTCGTGCAGGACGAAGGCCGCCCGTTCGGCCGGGGTGAGCTGCTCCATCACGGTGAGCACCGCCATCGACACCGACTCGCCGAGCTCGGCGAGGTCGGCGGGGGAGCTCTCGTCGGCGACCAGCGGCTCGGGCAGCCACTCGCCGTAGTACTCCTCGCGGCGCACCCGGGCCGAGCCGAGCTGGTCGTAGCAGAGCCGGGTGACCACGGTGGTGAGGAAGGCGCGGGGTTCGGCCACCGCGGCGCGGTCGGCGGACTGCCAGCGCAGCCACGCCTCCTGCAGCACGTCCTCCGCGTCGGCCACCGAACCGAGCAGCCGGTAGGCGACGGCGCCCAGGTAGCGCCGGTAGGTCTCGAACGGGTCGGCGAGCGCCGCATCGGTGTCGGTCACCCGGCCACGCTAGCGCGATCTTGCCCGGGCGGGACGGACGTCCGCCGCACCCGCGGCCATGACCTGCCCCACAGCGCCGGCCCGGACACGCCTCGGGGGAGGCCCGGTGTTCCCGGACCTCCCCCGACGCCCGGGACGCCGTCGCGGCGGCCCGGCTCAGTCGACCTCGGCCACCGCCTCGGCGAACTGCGCCTGGTAGAGCCGCGCGTACGCGCCCTCCGCCGCGATCAGCCCGTCGTGCGAGCCCTGCTCGACGATCGAGCCGTTCTCCATCACCAGGATCACGTCGGCGTCCCGGATGGTGGAGAGCCGGTGCGCGATCACGAAGCTGGTGCGGCCGGTGCGCAGCCGCGCCATGGCCTTCTGGATGAGCACCTCGGTGCGGGTGTCGACCGAGCTGGTCGCCTCGTCGAGCACCAGGATGGAGGGCTGGGCGAGGAACGCCCGGGCGATGGTGATCAGCTGCTTCTCGCCCGTGCTGACGCCGGTGCCCTCGTCGTCGATCACGGTGTCGTAGCCGTCCGGCAGGGTGCGGACGAAGCGGTCGACGTGGGCGGCCTTCGCGGCCTCCACCACCTGCTCGCGGGTGGCGCCCGCGGCGCCGTACGCGATGTTGTCGGCGATGGTGCCGCCGAACAGCCAGGTGTCCTGGAGCACCATGCCGATGCCGGAGCGCAGCTCCTCGCGGGACATCGCGGCGATGTCGACCCCGTCCAGGGTGATCCGGCCGCCGCTGACCTCGTAGAACCGCATCAGCAGGTTGACCAGGGTGGTCTTGCCCGCGCCGGTCGGGCCGACGATGGCGACGGTCTGTCCGGGCTCGACCTTCAGCGACAGGCTCTCGATGAGCGGCTTCTCCGGTTCGTAGCTGAAGGCGACGTCCTCGAAGGCGACCCGCCCGGCCAGCTCCGCGGGGCGCTCCGGCATGGCCGGCTCCGGGGTCTGCTCGGGGGCGTCGAGCAGTTCGAAGACCCGCTCGGCGGAGGCCACGCCGGACTGCACCAGGTTCGCCATCGAGGCGACCTGGGTGAGCGGCTGGCTGAACTGCCGGGAGTACTGGATGAAGGCCTGCACGTCGCCGATGGAGAGCGCGCCGCTCGCCACCCGCAGACCGCCGACCACCGCGACCAGCACGTAGTTGAGGTTGCCGATCAGCATCATGGCCGGCTGGATTATGCCGGAGATGAACTGGGCCCGGAAGGCGGAGTCGTACAGCGCCTCGTTCTCGCGGGCGAAGATCTCCGCGGCCTCCTTCTGGCGGCCGAAGGTCTTCACCAGGGTGTGCCCGGTGTACATCTCCTCGATGTGGGCGTTGAGCGCGCCGGTCGTCTTCCACTGGGCGACGAACTGCGGCTGGGCCCGCTTGCCGACCCGGGCGGCGACCACGACCGACAGCGGCACCGAGATCAGCGCGATCACGGCCAGCAGCGGGGAGATCCAGAACATCATCCCCAGCACGCCGACGATGGTGAGCAGGGAGTTCACCACCTGGCCGGTGGTCTGCTGCATGGACTGGCCGATGTTGTCGATGTCGTTGGTGACCCGGCTGAGCACCTCGCCGCGGGGCTGGCGGTCGAAGTAGCTGAGCGGCAGCCGGGAGATCTTCGCCTCGACGTCGGCACGCAGCCGGAAGACCGCCCGCTGGATGGCGGTGGTGGCGAGCCGGCCCTGGAGGATGCCGAAGACGGCGGAGACCACGTAGATGGCCAGCACCCAGAGCAGCACGGTGCCGATGGCGTCGAAGTCCATGCCCTGGCCGGGCGTGAACGGCACGGTGGAGAGCATGTCGGCGACGCCGCCCTCGCCCTTCGCCCGGAGCCCCTCCAGCACCTGCTGCTTGGTGGCACCGGCCGGGGCCTGGGCGCCGACCACGCCGGCGAAGATCAGGTCGGTGGCGTGGCCGAGGACGTACGGGCCGGCGACCGCGCAGCCGATGCTGACGGCGCCGAGCGCCAGGACGCCGTACAGCAGTCGGCGTTCGGGGCGGAGGGTGCCGAGCAGCCGCCGGCCCGAGCCCTTGAAGTCCATGGACTTCTCGGCGCCCTGGCCGCCCATGAAGCGGCCGGGGCCGGCCGGGCCGCGCCGGGCGGCGGCCTCCTGCGAGGCGCTGCGGGGCTTCTGACCGGGGGTGGTCACGCCGCCTCCTGTTCGGTGAGCTGGGAGAGGACGATCTCCCGGTAGGTCGGGTTGTCGGCCATCAGCTCCTGGTGGGTACCGCTGCCGACCACGGAGCCCTCGTCGAGCACGATGATCCGGTGGGCGTCGCGGATGGTGGAGACACGCTGGGCGACGATGACGACCGTGGCGTCGGAGGTCTCGGCGGCCAGGGCCCGGCGCAGCTTGGCGTCGGTGGCGTAGTCGAGGGCCGAGAAGGAGTCGTCGAAGAGGTAGATCTCCGGCTTGCGGACGAGCGCGCGGGCGATCGCCAGGCGCTGCCGCTGGCCGCCGGAGACGTTGGAGCCGCCCTGGGAGATCGGGGCGTCCAGGCCCTCCGGGAACTTCTCGACGAACTCCTTGGCCTGGGCGGTGGCCAGTGCCTCCCAGAGTTCGTCGTCGGTGGCCTCGGGCCGGCCGTAGCGGAGGTTGGAGGCGACGGTGCCGGAGAAGAGGTAGGGCTTCTGCGGGACCACGCCGATGACCTCGGCCAGCCGGGACGGGTCGATCTCCCGGACGTCCACGCCGTTGACCAGGACCTGGCCGCCGGTGGCGTCGAAGAGCCGGGGGACGAGGCCGAGCAGGGTGGACTTGCCGGAGCCGGTGGAGCCGATGATCGCGGTGGTCTCGCCGGGGCGGGTGAGGATGTCGATGCCGCGCAGGACGGGCGCCTCGGCGCCGGGGTAGCGGAACTCGACGTCGCGCAGTTCCAGCCGGCCGCGGCCGTCGAGCTGGGTCACCGGGGCGGTGGGGGCCACGATGCTCGACTCGGTGGTGAGGACCTCCTGGATGCGCTCGGCGCAGACCTCGGCGCGCGGCACCATCATGAACATGAAGGTGGCCATCATGACGCTCATGAGGATCTGCATGAGGTAGGAGAGGAAGGCCGTCAGCGCGCCGATCTGCATCCCGCCGCTGTCGATCCGGTGGGCGCCGAACCAGAGCACGGCGACGCTGGAGATGTTCACCACGGACATCACGGCGGGGAACATGAAGGCCATCAGGCGGCCGACGCGCAGCGACACGTCGGCGAGGTCCTGGTTGGCGCCGCCGAACCGCTCCTGCTCGTGGCCGTCCTTGACGAACGCCCGGATCACCCGGATGCCGGTGATCTGCTCGCGCAGTATGCGGTTGACGCCGTCGATGCGCTGCTGCATGCCGCGGAACTGCGGGCGCAGCCTGCGGACCAGCAGGACGACCACGATGCCGAGCAGCGGGACGACGGCGAGCAGCAGCGCGGAGAGCGGGACGTCCTGGTTGAGCGCCATGACGATGCCGCCGACGCACATGATGGGCGCGGCCACCATCAGGGTGAACGCCATCAGCACCAGCATCTGGATCTGCTGGACGTCGTTGGTGGTGCGGGTGATCAGCGAGGGGGCGCCGAACTGGCCGAGCTCGCGGGAGGAGAAGCCCTGGACCCGGTCGAAGACGGTGGCGCGGATGTCCCGGCCGATGCCCATCGCCGTCCGGGCGCCGAAGTAGACGGCGCAGATCGAGCAGACCGCCTGGGCGAGCGAGACGGCGATCATCACGCCGCCGATCTGCAGGATGTAGCCGGTGTCGCCCTTGATCACGCCGTTGTCGATGATGTCGGCGTTCAGCGTGGGCAGGTACAGGGCACCGATGGTGGAGACGAGCTGGAGGAGGACCAGCAGCAGGATCGGTTGGCGGTAGGGCCCCAGATGGGCCCGCAACAGTCTGATCAGCACCGTGACACTCTCGTCCTCGACGCGGATGCGCGCATCCTCATTTAGGTCTACTCGCGACTGGGTATTTCGTGCTAGGACCGCCCCAGTCGCCGGGGCGGACCCTCCTGCACTGCAGCTCCGACGGTGTGCCAGCTGTCCGGACCCCCTTACGGAACGGCCGATCACGCCCTAGGCTGCTGCCTGGTTCTTGTTACTTGCTGGTTAACAAGGCGGGCCGGGCCAGGCTGCCCCCACGGCCGCCCGTCCCTCACCCTCGGCCACCCGCCCCCCGGAGGTCCTCGTTGAGTTCCGTGCAGTCCATGATCGAGCGGCGTCCGCCCTCCGTGGCCCATCTCTTCCTCAGCAGGGTAAGGGCCACGCCCGACGGTGAGGCCTACCGGTACCCCGTGCCGGTCGACGAGCATGCCGCCGACGGCGCGCCCGGTGCCGAGCAGTGGCGCTCGCTGACCTGGGCGCAGACCGCGGAGCGGGTCAGAACGGTCGCGGCGGGCCTGATGTCGCTCGGTATCGAGGCGGAGGACCGCGTGGCGGTCTCCTCGACCACCCGGGTCGAGTGGATCATCGCGGATCTCGGGAACATGTGCGCCGGCGCTGCCACCACCACCGTGTACCCCAGCACCAATGCGGACGAAACGGCGTTCATCCTCGCCAACTCGGCCAGCCGGGCGATGTTCGCCGAGAACGAGAAGCAGCTCGCCAAGGCGGTCGAGCGGAAGGCCGAGCTGCCGGCCCTCGAAACGGTGATCCTCTTCGACGCCCCCGCCGGTGAGCCGGAGACGGCCGGGCTGACCGTGATCACCCTGGCGGAGCTGGAGGAGCGCGGCGCCGCGTACCTCGTCGACCACCCCGACGCGGTCGACAAGGCCGTCGACGCGCTGGAGCCCGAGCAGCTCGCCACCCTCATCTACACCTCCGGCACCACCGGCCGCCCCAAGGGCGTGCGCCTGGTGCACGACTGCTGGTCCTACGAGGGCCTGGCCCAGGAGGAGAGCGGGCTGCTGTGCGCCGACGACGTGCAGTTCATGTGGCTGCCGCTGTCGCACGTCTTCGGCAAGACGCTGATCTCCGGCCAGATCGCCACCGGCCACGTGATGGCCGTGGACGGCCGGGTGGACCGGATCATCCACAACCTGCCGGTGATCCGCCCGACCCTGATGGCCTCCGCCCCGCGCATCTTCGAGAAGGTCTACAACGGCATCGCCGGCAAGGCCCGGGCCGAGGGCGGCGCCAAGTACAAGATCTTCCAGTGGGCCGCCAAGGTCGCCCGCGACCACGCCCGCACCACCCAGGCCAACCAGATCGCCACCGGCCGGGCCACCGCGCCGTTCGCGCTGGACCTCCAGCACAAGATCGCCGACAAGCTGGTCTACGCCAAGATCCGCGCCGCGTTCGGCGGCCGGATGCGCGGCTCGGTCTCCGGCAGCGCCGCGCTCGCCCCCGAGATCGGCTTCTTCTTCATGGGCGCCGGCGTGCCGATCTTGGAGGGCTACGGCCTGACGGAGACCTCCGCCGGCTCCACCGTCAACCGCGACGGCGCGACGCGCGTCGGCACGGTCGGCCTTCCGCTGCCCGGCACCGAGGTCCGGATCGCCGAGGACGGCGAGATCCTGCTCCGCGGCCCCGGCGTCATGCGCGGATACCACCAGCTGCCCGAGCAGACCGCCGAGGTGCTGGAGCCGGACGGCTGGTTCCACACCGGCGACATCGGCGAGCTCGACAAGGACGGCTACCTGCGGATCACCGACCGCAAGAAGGACATGTTCAAGACCTCCGGCGGCAAGTACGTCGCCCCCAGCGAGGTCGAGGGCAAGTTCAAGGCCATCTGCCCGTTCGTCAGCAACATCCTGGTCATCGGCAACCAGCGGAACTTCTGCACCGCCCTGATCGGCCTGGACGAGACCGTGCTCATGCCGTGGGCCGCCGAGCACGGCCTGGCCGGCAAGAGCTACGCCGAGGTGGTCGCCGCACCGGAGACCAACAAGCTCATCGAGGGCTTCGTGACCCGCCTCAACGGCGAGCTGCAGCGCTGGCAGACGATCAAGAAGTTCACCCTGCTGCCGCGCGACCTCGACATCGAGCACGGCGAGCTGACCCCCAGCCTCAAGATCAAGCGGCCGGTGGTCGAGCGCGAGTACGCCGACGCCATCACCGAGATGTACGCCGGATCCAACGAGGCCTGACCGGGCCCGCACACGGTGTGACGTCCGCCGTCCCGTACGGCTCCGGGGCAACCCGAGCCGTACGGGACAATGGGGTCATGCCCTCCGCACTCCCCGACGGCGAACCGGTGCCGTCCGACGGCTCGCTGCCCGCCCACGCCCTCGCCGGGCTCGGCACCCGGCCGTTCGGCTTCTACCTGCACGTGCCGTACTGCGCCAGCCGCTGCGGCTACTGCGACTTCAACACCTACACCGCCACCGAACTGCGCTCCTCCGGCGCGGTCGCCTCGCAGGAGACGTACGCCGACAACGTGATCGCCGAGATCCGGCTCGCCCGGAAGGTCCTCGGCGACGCCGACCTGCCCGTGCGGACCGTCTTCCTCGGCGGCGGCACCCCCACCCTGCTGCCCGCCCGCGACCTGGTGCGGATGCTCGCCGCGCTCCGCGAGGAGTTCGGGCTCGCCCCGGACGCAGAGGTCACCACCGAGGCCAACCCGGAGTCCGTCGGCCCCGCGTACCTGGCCGAGCTGCGCGAGGGCGGCTACAACCGGATCTCCTTCGGCATGCAGAGCGCCCGCAAGCACGTCCTGCAGGTGCTCGACCGCCACCACACCCCCGGCCGCCCCGAGGCCTGCGTCGCCGAGGCCCGCGAGGCCGGCTTCGACCACGTCAACCTCGACCTCATCTACGGCACCCCCGGCGAGTCCGACGACGACTGGCGGGCCTCGCTCGACGCCGCGATCGGCGCCGGCCCCGACCACGTCTCCGCCTACTCCCTGATCGTCGAGGAGGGCACCCGGCTCGCCGCCCGCGTCCGCCGCGGCGAGCTCCCGATGATCGACGACGACGTGCACGCCGACCGCTACCTCATCGCCGAGGACGCCCTGAGCCGGGCCGGCTACTCCTGGTACGAGGTCTCCAACTGGGCCACCACCCCCGAAGGCCGCTGCCGGCACAACGAGCTCTACTGGACCGGCGCCGACTGGTGGGGCGCCGGGCCCGGCGCCCACAGCCACGTCGGCGGCGTCCGCTGGTGGAACGCCAAACACCCCGCCGCCTACGCCCAGGCCCTCGCCGAGGGCCGCACCCCCGCCCTCGGCCGGGAAGTGCTCGCCGAAGAGGACCGCCGGGTCGAGCGCATCCTGCTGGAACTGCGCCTGGTCGACGGCTGCCCGCTCGACCTGCTCACCGAGGACGGCCGCAAGGCCGCCCTGCGCGCCCTGGAGGAGGGCCTGCTCGACCCCGCCGCCCACGCCGCCGGCCGGGCCGCCCTGACCCTGCGGGGACGCCTGCTGGCCGACGCCGTCGTCCGCGACCTCGTGGACTGAACAGGGGCGCCTCTACGGAGTCTCCGTCGCTGTCACGAAGTCGATCAGTTCTTCGACGCGGCCGAGCAGGGCGGGGTCGAGGTCGCGGTAGGAGTCGACCGAGGCGAGGATGCGGCGCCAGGCCGCGGGCGGGTCCACGGGCCAGCCCAGCCGGCGGCAGACGCCCTCCTTCCACACCTCGCCGCGCGGTACCTGCGGCCACGCCCCGATGCCCACCGCGGCCGGCTTCACGGCCTGCCAGACGTCGACGTACGGGTGGCCCACCACCAGCACCGCGTCGCCGGAGACCCGCTCGGCGATCCGGTGCTCCTTGGTGCCCGGCAGCAGGTGGTCGACCAGGACGCCGAGCCGCCGGCCCGGGCCGGGGGCGAACTCCGCCACGATCGCCGGCAGGTCGTCGACGCCCTGCAGGTACTCCACGACGACGCCCTCGATCCGCAGGTCGTCGCCCCAGACCCGTTCGACCAGTTCCGCGTCGTGCCGCCCCTCCACGTAGATCCGCGACTCCCGGGCGACCCGGGCGCGTGCCCCCGGCACGGCGATCGACCCGGAGGCGGTCAGCCGCGGCCCGGCGGCGGGCGCCGGCGCGGAGGGCCGCACCAGGGTCACCACGCGGCCCTCCAGCAGGAAGCCGCGCGGCACCATCGGGAACACCCGGTGCTTGCCGAACCGGTCCTCCAGGGTGACCGTCAGGCCCTCCGCGGTCTTCTCGCAGCGCACCACCGCCCCGCAGAAGCCGGTCGCCGCCTCCTCCACCACCAGGTCCCGCTCGGCGGGCACCTCCGGAGCCGGCTGCTGCCGCTTCCACGGCGGGGTCAGATCGGGGCCGTACTGCCTGCTGCGCATGGACGGGAGTCTACGATCCTGACACCCGGTCATCCCCCGTCCGGCGTAAGGCGCGCCGGGCCCGCCCCCGCGCGCGGTGAAGGAGCCGTGTGAGGCGCCGCCTCAGTCGGTGAGGCCCGGGGCGCCCCAGACCGGGAACCAGCGGGAGAGGTCCGACTCAAGCCGCAGGTCGTTCCCGAGCATCGCCTTGACCTGCAGTTCCAGCGGGCTGTTGCGCTTCTCGCCGCCGCCCGGCATCGGCGCGAACGGGTAGAAGGTGCCCCGCTTGTAGAGGTAGACCAGTGCCAGCGAGCGGCCCTCCGCGTCGCGGAAGCCCACCAGCGAGCACAGCAGCTGCGGGCCGAAGCCGTGCGCCTCCAGCTCGCTGTTGACCGCGTGCAGGTCGTTCACCAGGTCCGGCAGCTCCTCGGGGGTGTGCCGGGCGAGCAGCCAGGAGTACCCGTAGCCGTCCCGGGAGCCCTCCACCGGGACGCCGCCCCGGTCGGTGTCGGCGTCCAGCAGGGCCCGGACCTGCTGCTTCACCTCCTCGAAGGCGCCGCCCTCGACGGCCGCGAAGCAGACCGAGCCGAGCCCGGTCGGCCGGAACCCGGCCGCCGCCTCCAGGGTCAGCGCGGCCGACGGAATGCCGAACAGCTGGTCCAGGTCCGGCTTCACCGGCTTGCTCCGGCCCAGCAGCGCGTCCAGGAATCCCACGGTGCGGTCCTCTCCGGCCGTCAGCGGCCGAGCTCGGCGGAGATCCGGGCGAGCTGCTCCAGCCGCTTCTCCAGCGAGGGGTGGGTGGAGAAGAGCTGGGTCGCCGCGTCCCGCGCGCTCAGCGCCGGGGCGAAGTAGAAGGCGTTGTACGGCTGCGCCTTGCGCAGGTCCTCGGTCGGGATGGCCGCGATCTGCCCGGTCACCTTGGTCAGTGCGGAGGCCAGCGCGCTCGGCCGGCCGGTCAGCTGGGCCGCCGAACGGTCCGCCGCCAGCTCCCGGTAGCGCGACAGCATCCGGGTCAGCAGGAAGCTCAGCGCGTACACCACCATGCTCACCAGCGGGACGATCACCAGGGCGATCGCCGTGTTGGGGTCGTTGCTGTTGCGGTTGTTGCCCAGGAACCCGCCGTACAGGGCGATCCGGGTCGTCACGCCGGCCAGCACGCCTAGGAAGCCGGCCACCGTCATCACCGCCACGTCCCGGTGCGCCACGTGCGACAGCTCATGGGCGAGGACGCCCTCCAGCTCCTCCGGCTCCAGCCGGCGCAGCAGGCCGGTGGTCACGCAGACCACCGCCTTCTCCGGCTTGCGGCCGGTGGCGAAGGCGTTCGGCATGTCGTTGCGGGCGACCGCCACCCGGGGCTTGGGCATGTCGGCCAGTGCGCACAGCCGGTCGATCGTGCCGTGCAGCTGCGGGTACTCCTCGGGGGACGCCTCGTGGGCGCCCATCGCCTTCTCGGTGATCTTGTCGCTGAACCAGAACTGCACGACGAACAGTCCGCCCGACAGCAGCACGATCAGCGGCCAGGCGCCGCGCAGTATGACGATCAGCAGCCCGGTGAACCCCACGTAGACCAGGCCGATGAGGAACATCGTCGTGACCATCCGGCCGGTCAGGCCGCGGTCCGGCGCGAAGCGGGAGTGCTGCCGTGTCGACGACATCGCTGCTCCTTCGGTAGCTCGCTGCCTTCGATGCTGCCACTCACCGGCGCACCGGGCACTGCCCGCGGCCCCGAGATCGGTCGAGGATCACGCGGGAGGCCCGTTCCTGCCGTCGGGGGTGGGCCTTACACTGGCAGGTACGAATCTGGCACTCTGCCTTCCGGAGTGCCAAGGATCGGATCGGTCACCAGGTCCAACGGGCGAAGACGGAGGTGCGTGCCCCGTGGCCAACGAGCGCAGGGACGAGCGTCTCATCGACACGCGTGCTGGCGTGCGCCCGCTCGACGAGCGCAGGCTCGCCGTGCTCCGGGCGATCGTCCAGGACTACGTGGGCACCGAGGAGCCGGTCGGGTCCAAGGCACTCGTCGAGCGGCACAACCTCGGCGTCTCGCCGGCGACGGTCCGCAACGACATGGCCGCGCTGGAGGAGGACGGCTTCATCCACCAGCCGCACACCAGCGCCGGCCGCATCCCCACCGACAAGGGCTACCGCCTGTTCGTCGACCGGCTGGCCGAGGTCAAGCCGATGACCGCGCCCGAGCGGCGCGCGATCCGGCACTTCCTCGAGGGCGCCGTCGACCTGGACGACGTCGTCGCCCGCACCGTCCGGCTGCTCGCCCAGCTCACCCGGCAGGTCGCCGTGGTGCAGTACCCGTCGCTGACCCGCTCCACCGTGCGGCACATCGAACTGGTCGCGCTGGCACCCGCGAAGGTGATGCTCGTCCTGATCACCAACACCGGTCGGGTGGAGCAGCGCATCGTCGACTGCCCCGGCCCCGTCGGCGAGACCGTCCTGGCGGACCTGCGGGCCAAGCTCAACGCCAACGCGTCCGGCCGCCGGCTGCCGGACGTCCCCGCGGCGCTGGAGGACCTGCCGAACGCCTTCGAGCAGGGCGACCGGCCGGTCGTCTCCACCGTCCTCGCCACGCTCTTCGAGACCCTCGCCGAGCAGAACGAGGAGCGCATCATGCTGGCAGGCACGGCCAACCTGACCCGCTTCGGGCACGACTTCCCGCTGACCATCCAGCCGGTGCTGGAGGCGCTGGAGGAGCAGGTGGTGCTGCTGCGCCTGCTGGGCGAGACCGCGGAGTCCGGGATGACCGTCCGGATCGGCCGCGAGATCGACTACGAGGGCCTCAATTCCACGTCCGTGGTCTCCGTCGGTTACGGTTCGGGCGACCAGAGCGTGGCAAAGCTGGGTGTGATCGGTCCGACCCGGATGGATTACCCGGGCACAATGGGGGCGGTGCGAGCGGTGGCACGGTACGTGGGTCAGATCCTGGCCGAGTCGTAACAGCGTGCTGCGCCAGGCGGCGCAGCCGGTCGGACGCAAGCACTTCCAGAAGCGGAACAAGCGGAGCATTTGGTGGCCACGGACTACTACGCGGTACTCGGCGTCCGACGGGATGCGGGGCAGGACGAGATCAAGAAGGCGTTCCGGCGCCTCGCACGCGAACTGCACCCGGACGTCAACCCGGACCCGAAGACCCAGGAGCGGTTCAAGGAGATCAACGCCGCGTACGAGGTCCTCTCCGACCCCGCCAAGCGGCAGGTCTACGACCTCGGCGGCGACCCGCTGTCGCCGAACGGCGGCGGTGGCGCCGGGGCGGGCGGCTTCGGCGCCGCGGGCTTCGGCTTCTCCGACATCATGGACGCCTTCTTCGGCGCCGCCGGCGGCCAGCGCGGCCCCCGCTCGCGGACCCGTCGCGGCCAGGACGCCATGATCCGCCTGGAGATCACCCTGGAGGAGGCCGCCTTCGGCACCACCAAGGAACTCCAGGTCGACACCGCCGTCACCTGCACCACCTGCTCCGGCGAGGGCGCCGCACCGGGCACCTCCGCGCAGACCTGCGACATGTGCCGCGGCAAGGGCGAGGTCTCCCAGGTCACCCGGTCCTTCCTCGGCCAGGTCATGACCTCCCGCCCCTGCCCGCAGTGCCAGGGCTTCGGCACCGTCGTGCCGACCCCGTGCCCGGAGTGCGCCGGTGACGGCCGCGTCCGCGCCCGCCGCAACCTCACCGTCAAGATCCCCGCCGGTGTCGACAACGGCACCCGGATCCAGCTGGCCGGCGAGGGCGAGGTCGGCCCCGGCGGCGGCCCGGCCGGCGACCTGTACGTCGAGATCGCCGAGACCAGCCACGCGGTGTTCCAGCGCCGCGGCGACGACCTGCACTGCACCGTCACCATCCCGATGACGGCGGCCGCGCTCGGCACCCAGGTGCCGCTGCAGACCCTCGACGGGCTGGAGGAGGTCGACATCCGGCCCGGCACCCAGTCCGGGCAGTCGATCCCGCTGCACGGCCGGGGCATCACGCACCTGCGCGGCGGCGGCCGGGGCGACCTGATAGTGCATGTCGAGGTGCAGACGCCGACCAAGCTCGACCCGGAGCAGGAGGAGCTGCTGCGGCGGCTCTCCATGCTGCGCGGCGAGGAGCGCCCGTCCGGCCAGTTCGCACCGGGCCAGCAGGGCCTCTTCTCCCGCCTCAAGGACGCCTTCAACGGCCGCTGACCAAGGCCGGCCGCCAGGGGCGCGTGGGGGCACCTCCCGGCCGAAGGCTGGGGGAGAACTGCGCAGTCCGGGGCCGGGTTACCGAACGATCAGGGCCCACCCCTGGTCCGTGCGGTGGCCCGCATCCGAATTGCGCAGTTCCCCGCGCCCCTTCGGTACTCACTCTCGTAAGGAAGACCCTTCATGACTGCGCCGGTGTTCGTCGTCGAGAGTGCGGTGCTGGCGGGGGTGGTGCCGGGTGCGGTGGTGCGGCTGGACGGGCCGGAAGGGCGGCACGCCGCGGCGGTGAAGCGGCTGGAGGCCGGCGAGGCGATCACGCTGGCCGACGGGTGCGGTCTCGGGGTCGACGGCACGGTGGCCGCCGTGCACGGCAAGGACGCGCTGGACGTCACCGTCGGCACCGTCCGCACGGAGCCCGAGCCCGGCCCGCGGATCGTCGTCGTCCAGGCCCTGCCCAAAGGCGACCGCGGGGAGCTCGCGGTCGAGACGATGACCGAGGTCGGCGTGGACGCGGTGATCCCCTGGGCGGCCTCCCGCTGCATCACGCAGTGGAAGGGCGACCGCGGGGCCAAGGCGCTCGCCAAGTGGCGGGCCACCGCCCGGGAGGCCGGCAAGCAGTCCCGCCGGCTCCGCTTCCCCGAGGTGCGGGACCTCATGACCACCCGCCAGCTCGCCCCGGTGCTGGCCGCCGCGGCCTTCGCCGCGGTGCTGCACGAGGACGGCGCCGAACCGCTGGCCGCCGCGGGGCTGCCCGCGGAGGGCGACATCGTGCTGGTGGTCGGCCCGGAGGGCGGCGTCTCGCCGGACGAGCTGGCCGCGTTCGCCGAGGCCGGCGCCGCACCGTACCGGCTCGGCCCGTCGGTGCTGCGCACCTCCACGGCCGGGGTCGCGGCCGGAGCCCTGCTGCTGGGCCGTACCGGCCGCTGGTCCTGACGCCGGGCCGCGGGCCCGTCCGGACACCGGCGGCCGACCGGCTCGTACGCTCAAGAAGAAACCCCCTGCGACGCGGGCGGGCGGTGCCTAGGGTGCTGGTGTGACCGAACCGCAGAGCACCTCCGAGGGCGCCTACCTGCGCCACCCCCACCTGCACGGCGACCTCGTCGCCTTCGTCGCCGAGGACGACGTCTGGCTCGCACCGCTGGACGGCGGCCGGGCGTGGCGGCTGACGGCGGACCAGACGCCGGTCAGCCACCCGCGCTTCTCCCCGGACGGCCGGCACGTCGCCTGGACCTCCACCCGGGACGGCGCGCCCGAGATCCACGTCGCCCCCACCGACGGCGGCCCGTCCCGGCGCCTCACCCACTGGGGCAGCGCCCGCACCGCGCTGCGCGGCTGGACGCCCGACGGCCGGCCGGTCGCCGTGACCACCGCGGGCCAGGCCACCCTGCGCCGCACCTGGGCCTTCGCGCTGCCGCTGGAGGGCGGCGAGCCGGCCAGACTGCCGTACGGGCCGGTCGGCGGGCTCGCGTTCGAGCCGGACGGCGAGCGCGTCCTGCTGCTGTCGGCGTTCAGCCGGGAGCCCGCGCACTGGAAGCGCTACCGCGGCGGCACCGCGGGCAAGCTGTGGATCGGCGGCCGGGACTTCGAACGGCTGCACACCGGTCTCGACGGCAACATCGACTCGCCGCTGTGGGTCGGCGGGCCGCAGGGCTCCAGGATCGCCTTCCTGTCGGACCACGAGGGCACCGGGCAGCTGTACTCCAGCCTCCCCGACGGCTCCGACCTGCGACGGCACACCGACGGCGGGTTCTACGCCCGCAATGCCACCACCGACGGCACCCGGGTGGTCTGGCACAGCGGCGGCGACCTGTGGCTGCTCGACGACCTGGACGGCGCCGAGCCCCGCCGGCTGGACGTCCGGCCGGCCGGCCCGCGCACCCGCCGCCAGCCGCACCCGGTCTCCGCGGCGGGCCGACTGGAGTCGGTCGCCCCGGACCGCACCGGACGGGCCGGCGCGGTCGTCGTCCGCGGCACCGTGCACTGGCTGACGCACCGTGAGGGCCCGGCCCGGGTGCTGGACGCCACCCCCGGGGTGCGCGCCCGGCTGGCCCGGGTGGTGCCCGGTGCCGACGGCGGCCAGGGCGTCGTCTGGGTCACCGACGCCGAGGGCGACGACGCGCTCGAGTTCGCCCCGGTGGTGCTCGGCGCCGAGCGCCGCCGGCTCGCCGCCGGCCGGCTCGGCCGCGTCCTCGACCTCACCGTCTCGCCCGACGGCAAGCAGCTCGCGGTGGCCTCGCACGACGGCCGGGTGCTGCTGGTGGCGCTCTCCGACGGCACCGTGCACCAGCTCGCCCGCAGCGAGAACGGCGAGGTCACCGGGCTGGCGTTCAGCCCGGACTCCAGCTGGCTGGCCTGGTCGAGCCCGGCGCTCGGCGCCTGGTCGCTGCGCCAGATCATGCTGGCCGACCTGACCAGCCGCACCGTCAGCGAGGCCACCCCGCAGCGCTTCGTCGACTACGCGCCGGCGTTCACCGCGGACGGCAAGCACCTGGCCTTCCTGTCGGTGCGCAACTTCGACCCGGTGTACGACTCGCACTCCTTCGACCTGTCCTTCCCGACCGGCTGCCGCCCGTACCTGATCACGCTGGCCGCCGACACCCCGTCGCCGTTCGGCCCGCAGCGGGCCGGGCGCCCGGTCGGCGCCGAGGACGACGACAGCGCGGCCGGCAAGGCCGCGAAGGACGCGAAGGACGGCGCCGAGGGCGAGGAGGCGGCCGCCCGGACCCGGGTCGACCTGGAGGGCATCGCCGACCGGATCCTGGCCTTCCCGGTGGAGGGCGGCTCCTTCGGCAGCCTGCGGGCCACCAAGGAGGGCGTGGTCTGGACGCGGATGCCGCTGCTCGGCGAGCTCGGCGACACCGCCGCCTCGCTGGAGGACGACCACCCGCGGCCGGTGCTGGAGCGGTTCGACTTCAAGCGGCGGCGCGCCGAGGAGCTCGTGCACGCCCTGGACGCGTTCGCGGTCAGCGGCGACGGCAGCCGGCTCGCGGTGCTGGACGACGCCCGGCTGCGGATCGTCCCCGCCGACCAGAAGGCCGGCGAGGACGACGAGGTGGACGTCGACCTCGCGCGGCTGCGGGTCACCGTCGAACCGTCCGCCGAGTGGCGGCAGATGTTCGACGAGAACGGCCGCATCATGCGCGACAACTTCTGGCGCGCGGACATGAACGGCGTCGACTGGGCGGGCGTCCTCGACCGCTACCGCCCGCTGGTCGACCGCCTCGGCAGCCACGACGACCTGGTCGACCTGCTGTGGGAGACGGTCGGCGAGCTCGGCACCTCGCACGCCTACGTCACGCCGCCCGGCCGCGGCACCGAGGCCGCCCGCCGGCAGGGCCTGCTCGGCGCCGACCTCGTCCGCGACGGCGACGTCTGGCGGGTCGACCGGATCCTGCCCGGGGAGTCCTCCGACCCGCGGGCCCGGGCA
>NZ_BAAALD010000048.1:49770-59355 GCF_039528095.1 Kitasatospora arboriphila | reverse complement strand
TTCGCGATCTCGGCGCGGATGTGGCGGCGCAGCTCCCGGACGTCCGCCGGGTCGGGGGGGGCGGCGGGCGGGGGGGGGGGGGGGCGGGCGGGGCCGGGCCGACGGGGGGTCAGGCCGGGTCCGCCACCGGGGCCGCGGGCTCGGTCCGGGTCTGCGGCCCAGTTGCGGGCGGGACGGTTGCGGGCTGCGCGGTTGCGGGCGGGACGGTGCGGGGGCGGCCCAGGTGGTTGAAGAGCAGGTTGAGGGTGACCGCCAGCAGGCAGCCCGCGGAGATGCCGGAGTGCAGCACGGTGCCGATCTGCTCCGGGAAGGCGTGGTAGAAGCCGGGGTAGGCGATCGGGAAGATGCCGAAGGCGAGGCTGACCGCGACGATGATCGCGTTGGAGCCGACGTTCAGGTCCGCCGCGCCGAGGGTGCGCAGGCCCGCCACCGCGACCGACCCGAACAGCACCACGCCCGCTCCGCCGAGCACCGGCTGCGGCACCAGCGAGACCAGCCCGCCGACGACCGGCAGCAGGCCCATCACCACGAGGAGGATCCCGGCCAGGGCCACCACGAAGCGGCTGCGGATCCTGGTGAGCGCGACCAGCCCGATGTTCTGGGCGAAGGCCGAACAGATGAAGCCGTTGAACACGCCGCCGAGGGCCGTCGCGATGCCGTCCGCCCGCAGGCCGCCGGAGATCGTGCGGTCGTCGGCCGGCTTCTCCACGATCTCGCCCAGCGCGATCATGTCGGCGGTGGACTCGGTCATCGAGACCACCATCACCACCAGCATCGAGACGATCGCCGCGGCCTCGAACCGGGGCGCGCCGAAGGCGAACGGGTGCGGCAGCTCGACGAGCGGCAGGCCGGCGAGCGCATGGGCGTCCACCTTGCCGAACGGGATCGCCACCAGGGTTCCGACGAGCAGGCCGAGGAGGATCGCGATCCGCTGGAAGAAACCGCGCAGGAAGCGGTGGAACAGCAGCACGGACGCCAGGGTGACGGCAGCGAGGCCCAGGTTGCCGAGCGAGCCGTAGTCCCGCGCCGCGGAGTTGCCGCCCTGGGCCCAGTTCCCGGCGACCGGGAGCAGCGAGACGCCGATCAGGGTGATCACCGTGCCGCTGACCACCGGAGGGAAGAACCTGACCAGCCGGCAGAAGACGGGGGCCAGCAGGAAGCAGAAGAGTCCGGCGACCAGTGTGGAGCCGAAGATCAGCGGCAGCGCCGCGTCCTTCTTCGCCTCGATGACGGCGAGGATCGGCGAGACGGTGGCGAAGGAGACGCCGTTCACGAAGGGGAGCCGTGAGCCGACCCGCCAGAAGCCCAGGGTCTGCAGCAGGGTGGCGATGCCGGCGATGAACAGGCTGGCGGCGAGCAGGGTCGTCAGCTGGGCCGGGGTCAGGCCGGCCGCTGCGCCGATGATCAGCGGCGGTGCGGCGACCCCGGCGTACATGCTGGCGACGTGCTGGAGGGCGACGGTCGCCATCCGTCCGGGCGGCAGCAGTTCGTCGACGGGGTGCGGCGGGGTTGCGGGCTTCACGGGCGCTTCGCGACGTCCCATGTGCGGTCCTCCACATCCGAGGTGGCTTCGGGCCCGGGGACGGCGGCCGGAACGGGACACGGCGACGTCGGGACGACCCTGGCGGACGGCGGTGCCGTCGCCCACCTGCCGGTGCCCGCGGCGAACAGGCCCGACCCATGAAGAGATCCGCGATGCGGAACACGGGTTCCGCCATTCGGTTCCACAGAATGTAGAAAGCTCGCCCCCGTTGGTCAATGGCTCCGACCCGATTGCTCCGCTCCGGAGCAGCACCTGTCGCTTCCTCCAGGCCGCCCCTCCCCCACGGCCGCCTCGACGCCGACCGGCCGTAATCGGCCCCGATCATCCGTTAAGCGCACCAGGCGGCGGTTTGTACTCTTTGCCCGGAGATCGGCCCGCACGGATGGTTAGTGGACGACATCAGTCGCGGCCCTGTGCTAATCTACGACCGAATCCGGGGGGAATTCATGACACATATTCCATTTTCCTCACGGGCCTTCCCACGCTCTTTCGAGGAATGGATCCTAAAATGAACAGGACGGTCAGTCGGGTCGGCCGGGTCGCCGGTGTCGCCGCGGTCGCGGCGGGGCTCACCCTCGCGATGTCGATGCCCGCTTCGGCGCAGCAGCCCACGGACACGATCGTGAACAAGAACAGCAACCTCTGCCTGGAGATCGGCGGCTGGAGCACCGAGTGGGGCGCCGCGGCGAACCAGTGGTCGTGCGGTGCCGGCGGCCAGGCGAACCAGCAGTGGCTGACGAACGGCAACTACCCGTCGGGCTGGTTCCCGCTGGTCAACAAGAACAGCGGCCAGTGCCTGGAGATCGGCGGCTGGAGCACCGAGTGGGGCGCCGGGGCCAACCAGTGGCCGTGCGGCAAGGACGCGAACGGCAACTACACCCAGGCGAACCAGCTGTGGCGCCTGGGCGGGGTCGGCGACCCGAAGTACACGTACCTCATCAACAAGAACAGCGGCCTCTGCCTGGAGGTCGGCGGCTGGAACACCGGCAACGGCGCGCGCGTCAACCAGTGGCCGTGCGGAAATGTCCAGGCCAATCAGCTGTGGTCGTAGTAACCCTTCCGCGCACGGTACCGGAACCCTGATTTCCGGTAAGTGGATGAAGGGTGCCAGGAAATGCGGGGCCGCCGGTTCGCCGGCGGCCCCGTCCGCGTCGGTGCGGGTCCCGCCGGTACGGGTCCCGCCTGTACGGGTCCCGTCGGTGCGGCTGGGGCCGGTGCGGCGGCGCGTCGACGGTCCGTACGGCGGAGCGGGCGGTCAGCCCGACCGGGCGGCCCGGAGCGAGTCGAGCATGACGGCCTCGGTGCTGCGGAGGTACTCCTCGGCTGCCCGTTCGGCGCGGCCCTCCTCGCCGTCGACGACCGCGCGGACGACCGGGGCCAGCCGGTCGGCGGCTTCGGCCGGGTCCTCGAACGGCGCGCGCAGGGCGCCGCGGACGGGGAGGTAGGCGTTGAACAGCGTGTTGGTGAGCAGCAGGTAGACCCGGTTGCCGGTGGCGCGCGCCAGCTCGCGGTGCACCTCGATGTCGGCGAGCTGGGCGGCGTCGCCGTCCGGCGCCTCCCGGACGGCCTGCAGGAGTTCGCGGAGGCGCCGGGCGTGCCGGTCGGTTCGGCGGGCGGCCGCACGGCGGGCGACGACGGCGCCGATGTGGCGGCGGACCTCGAACACCTCGGTGAGCCAGCCGGGGTCGTGCGCGGCGAGCATCGGCAGGAGGTCGGCGCCGCCCTCGTGGAGGAAATCGCGGATCCGGGTGCCGATGCCGTGCCGGGTGCTGATCAGGCCGGCCTGTTCGAGGCGGGACAGGGCGTGCTTGAGGGTGGTGCGGGTGACGCCGTAGCCGGCGGCGAGGTCCCGCTCGGGCGGCAGCAGGGCGCCGGGCAGGTGGATGCCGCTCAGGATGTCCTGGCGCAGTCGGTGGGCCAGCAGGTCGACCACGGACCGGCGTTGGATGGTCTCGGGCGGCACCGGCATCGGTCTCCTCGCTCCTGGGCTGCCGTGGCCGGGTGGCCCGGCCTCCGGTCGGGAGTCAATCCGGTGGCGGACGGACCGTCAAGGCCTCTACGGCCGGGCCGTCGGCCCCACCTCACCGGCCGCCCACCTCGGCGTGCGCGGTTCCGGCCAGGGTCCAGGACGTCTGCGGGCGCCAACGGCCCCACCAGCGTTCGAGCGCGATCTCGGCGTCGGCGGCCTCGCTGTTGCGGCACACCGCGCGACTGCCGTCCGGGTCGGTGTACTCCAGGGCCAGGGTGCGTTCCTCCGGCTGGGTGACCGTGACGCGGACCCGGCGCAGCAGGGTCCGGCCGGTGACCGTCCAGGTCGGCAGACCGAGGCGCGCCCTGAACCGGCCCGCGCCGGCCCAGCCGACGGCCGGGCGCAGCGCGGTCCGTGGCCAGGTGCGGCCGCGGTGGCGGAGTCTGAGGAAGACCAGGGGCGGCAGCCGGTCGAGCACGGGCTTCCGGGACACGGCGGCGACGATCTCGAGGACGTCGCCGTGGCCGAGGTCTGCGTGCAGCCAGGCCCAGCGTTCGGCGTTGCCGTGGCCGTGGATCCGGGCGGTGGCCCCGAGGGCGCCGTCCAGGTGGAGCACGCCGCCGGGGCGGTCGATCGTGCCGGTGTAGCGGGAGGCGGCGGCCGGCAGCATCTGGGCGGCGGGGAGCCCGCCGTGGTGCCAGGCCCAGCGGGGGAAGGTGTAGAGGGGTTCGCCCGCCGGGTGCTCGGTCAGGTCCCAGGTGTACGGGCCGGCGGTGCCGCGCAGGTGCCGCGCGCCCGCGTCGGCGGCTGCTGCGGAGGCGGACGCGGCGTCGGAGGCGGAGGCGGAGGCGGAGGAGAACGGTCGGCGGGGCGGCCAGGGTTCGGGGCCGAACCTGGCGTGTTCCACCGGTCCTTCGGGCGGGAAGAGGGCGATCCAGCCGTGCACCCGGGCGGGCGAGCCGTCGGTGGGGGCGACCAGTTCGTGGTGCAGCCAGACGCCCGTCCGGGTGGTCGGGTCGGTGAGCGTGGTGTACCAGACCTCGGTACGGCCCGGCCTGCCGTCCCAGCGCGGCGCCCACGGCCGGTCCGCTTCGCGGGATCCCATGCCCGTCCCCCTTGCCGTCGCACGTCCGCCGTCAGTGGCTCAGCCACCGAACCACTCGGCTGACCGTCCGTCAACAGTGCGGTGCAACGACAGCGCGGGTGGCACTCGGGCCGACACGGGGTGCAGTGGATGAGTCACCGTCACACCTCTTGTACTCGCCGGTAGTCGTGCCGCATCCTCGTCCGTGCCGGCCCCGAGGCGCCCCTGGCCCGACCGTCCGGGCGCTCTCCGAAGACGGCTCCTCGCGCGACACCCCCGTCCTGCTCCGGTTCCAGGAGGTCCTGTGTCCCGTCCACGTCTGCGTACCGTGCTGCTCGCCGCCGCCCTCGCGTTGGGGGCGGCCACCACCACCGTCCCGGCGGCCGCCGCCGCGCCCCTCTCCCGTCCGGGTCCGTTCACCGAGCCCGGCTTCGCCGCGGGCTGTCCGTGGCACCGCTACGGCGAGGGCGAGCAGCCGCCGTGGTGGCTGGCGTTCACGGATCCGCTGTGCGTGGAGTACAGCAAGCGCGACATCACCGTGGACAACGGCGGCGCACTGCGCTTCCTGCTCGCCGAGCCCTCCCGAATCGCGGCCTCGCTGCTGACCTGCCACTACTACCAGCGCGACCACTGGAGCGTGCAGTCCACCACCGGCGCGGTGCCGTGGGTGGCCTGGGACGGCCAGTACTGGTGGGACAGGACCGGTCGCCGCGCCGGCGTCCGGCTGGCGGACTTCCGGATCGACGGCGTCCGGGTCGGCATCGGCGACGCGGTCGCTGCCCTGCGGCCCCGGTTCCCGGACCTGGCGGACGCGCTCGCGGCCTACGGCACCGCCTCCGGGGAGAGCGGGCTGACCACCGAGCTGCCGTTCGACCTGCGCTGCGCACTGGGCGGGTGAACCGGTGCCGCTCCTGGACCGCCGCGGCCTGCTCAAGGCCCTCGCCGCCGCCACCGCCGTCCTCGCCGCCGGCCCGCCGTCCCTGGCGTCGGCCGGGGCCGCAGCCCCGGGTGCCTGGACCGTGCAGAGCCTGGAGGCGTTCGCCGACACCCTCGTCCCCGGGCAGCGCCGACACCCGGGGGACCTGCCGATCGCGGGCGCGGTGACCGGACCGGGCGCGGTCCAGGCCGGGGCCGTCCAGGTCCTCGTCTCGCCCGACCTGCCGCTCGGCCCGTGGCTGCCGGAGATCGCAGCCCTGCTGGACGCCCGCGCGCTGGCGCGGGCCGCCACCCATCTCCTGTGGCTGCCGCCCGGGTGGCCACCCTTCGTCGGCCTGCCGTTCGACCACCGGACGGCCCTGGTCACCGGCCTGTTCGAGCCGGGCGAGGTGGACCGGCCGGTCTGGCAGGTCCTCGCCCTGCTGGTCGGCCTCGCCTTCGACACCGCCGCCCACCAGCACACCACCACCGCGATCGCCACCGGCCATCCGGGGCTCGCCTGGATCGGCTTCCCGCCACCGGACGCGGACGGCCTCTGGCGCTTCCCCGCGCACTCCTACGACCGGCCGCTGGCCGACCTCCACCCGCGCACCACGGCCTCGGGGAGCCCGGCATGAGCGCACAGACCACCGACGTGCTGGTGATCGGCTCGGGCTTCGGCGGCGCGATACCCGCCTACCACCTCGCGGCCGGCGGCGCCCGCGTCACCGTCCTGGAGCGCGGACCCCGCCTGGCCGCCGGGGACTTCACCCACGACCTGCGGCTCGGCGGCTACACCAGGATCGTGGACGTCATCAAGGGCGACGGCATCTCGGTGGTGGCCGGCAACTGCGTCGGCGGCGGCAGCGTGGTGTATTTCGCCGCCTCCCTGCGCGCCCCGTCCTTCGTCTTCGAACGCCGGGGCGGTCTGCGGCGGCGCATCTGGCCGGCCGCGCTGACCCGCGCCGCACTCGACCCCTGGTACGACCGGGTCGAACAGTCCCTGCCGGTCACCCGCCTCGACTGGGACTCCGTCTCGTACGCCGGCGGCGTCCTCGCCGCGGCCTGCCACCGGGCCGGGCGCACCTGCAACCCGGTGCCGGTCGCCGTCGACACCGCACGCTGCACGGACTGCAACTGGATGCTCTCGGGCTGCCGCTTCGACGCCAAACGCTCCATGCTGCTGAACTACCTGCCCGCGGCCGAGGCCCACGGCGCCGAGGTGCGACCGCTGCACGAGGTGCAGGCCGTCGTCCCGTCCTGGATCGACGGCCACCGCTACGCCGTCACGTACACGGTGCTGGACCCCTCCGACTACGGCTGCACCGCCGAGATCGGCACCGTCCACGCCAAGGTGGTGGTCCTCGCTGCCGGCGCGGTCGGCACCCCGGTCGTCCTGCAGCGCTCCGCCCCCGCCCTCGGCGGCATCCCCCCGGCCGTCGGCCGGTACTTCTCCGGCAACGGCGACCGGGTCTCCGTCGCCGAGATGGACGAGACCAAGGTGCGCGACCTGCTGGGCCTCGCCCGTCCGGACGGCTCCGCGTACGCCGCGCTGCCGATCGGCAAGCCCATCACCACCGCGAGCTTCGACCACCTCGACGGCTCCGCCCCCGAGTTCAGCCGATTCACGCTCCAGCAGATCTACTTCCCGCCGATCACCAACACGCTCGCCCGGGCCGCCCTCGGCCCGGGGTGGTTCGGCACCGGGAAGCGGCAGTTGCGCCGCTCGTGGCGGTCCTGGCTGACGGTGCTCGCCATGACCGAGGACGACAACGAGGGGACCTTCGGCCCGCCGCCGCCCACCGGCGGCTTCGTCCGCCTCGCCCCCGGCCTCGGACTCGGTACGATGGCCTTCTCGCCCACCGCCGGCACCAGAGCCGGCTGGAGCGCCGCCGACGCCGAGCTGCGCGCCGTCCTGGAGCGGGACGGGCTGGCGACCGTCCGCCCCTGGACCGAACAGGTCGGGGGCTCGGTCACCGCCCATCCGCTGGGATCGTGCCGGATCGGCGACGACCCCGCCACCTCCGCCCTCACCGACCAGCACGAACTGCGCGGCCATCCGGGGCTGTTCGTCACCGACGGCGCAGCCGTCCCCACCTCACTGACCGTCAACCCGTCCCTGACCATCGCCGCGCTCGCCGAACGCGCCGTCCCCGCCGTCGTCTCCCGCGCCCGCCAGGCCGGGGTTCCCGTCACCTACGGCGCGCCGCCGCCCTGATCCCTGCGGTGCGAGGCCCCGCCCCGGTCAGGGGGCGGGGCTGGCCGTGGCGGCCGGGGTGTCGCAGGTACCGGGCGTGGCATCGTGGTGTCCCGCCAGCCAGAAGCCGACGAGGAGGCCCGCGACGGCCAGGACGCGGTGCCGGTTCTGCTTCCACCAGGACGGCGATCCGGCGGCCATGAAGCGCAGCTGGGTGTACTCCGGATGCACCTGGGGCGGCGCGTCCCTGAAGAGTCCCATCAGGTCAACTCCTCTCCCTTGAGGGGGATTCACGACCATACGCCTCATCCGTCCTCGATTGCCGGGATTTTTCGGACCCGTGCCGGACCGTCAGCCGTTGTTGCCCACCCGCAGGATCTGGGCGGCCGCCCGGCCCGCGGCCTCGGCTCCGTGGCCCGCGCGCTCGACCTCGACCGCCACGGCGAGGTCGCCGCGGTAGGCGATGAACCAGCTGTTGGGGTTCTTGCCGTCGACCTCGGCGGTGCCGGTCTTGGCGCCGACCTGCCCGCCGATGCCGGCCATCGGGGCGCGGGCCGTTCCCTCGCGGACGGTCTTGGCCATCATCGCCCGCAGGTCGCGTGCCACGTCCGCGGGCAGCCGGCCGGGCGCACTGGCCCGGTCGGCGACGCCGTCGACCACGACCGGCTGGCGGAAGGTGCCGCTCTGCACGGTCGCCGCCACGGAGGCCATCAGCAGGGTGTTCATCTGGACGCCGCCCTGGCCGATGTACTCGGCGGCCTGCTCGTCCCGGTTGCCCGGGGCGGGGATCCTGGCGTCGAAGCTGAGCAGGCCGGTGTGCCACTCCAGACCGAGGCCGAACTGCTCGGACGCGACCTTGGCCAGGGTGCCGGGCTGGAGCTTGGCCAGGCCCTGCTCGATGAAGGCGGTGTTGCACGAGTGCGCGAAGTCGTCGGCGAGGGTGTAGCCGAGGTGGTCGCCGCGCTCGTCGTTGTGCCACACCTTCGGGGAGGTGGCGGTGTCCCGGCAGGGTGCGGGGCTGTCCGGGCGGAGGCCCGCCTCCAGCAGCGCGGCGCCGGTCACCACCTTCATCGTGGAGCCGGGCGCGGTCCCGCCCCCGAGGGCGCGGTTGAAGGCGCCCGCCGGGGCGCTGGCGATGGCCAGGACGTGCCCGGTGCTCGGTTCGACGACCACCACCGACCCGGCCCCGCCACCGCCGGTCTGCTCCCGCAGCGCGGCGTCCGCCACGCGCTGGAGCTCCGCGTCGAGGGTCACCTTGAACTCGGCGGCACCGGGGTCGGTGAGGGCGAACAGCTGCTCCGCGGGCTGCGCGGAACCGCGGACGAGCACCACCGCCCGGCCCGGCGTGCCGGTGCCGGCCGCGCCCGTCTTCACGCCGGCCAGCATCGCCTTCACGGGCGAGGACTCCTCGAAGGGCTTGCCGTTCCGGTCGACCAGCCGGCCGGGCAGCGCGTCCACCGTCCGGACGGCGATCGACCCGCCGGCCGCCAGGCTCGGGTGGATCACGCTCGGGTCCCAGTGCACGGCGATCCGTCCCTCGTCGGTGCGCACCACGCCGAGGCTGCCGTCGTACTCCCAGGCACGGTCGGTGCCCTGGAACCGCATCCGGGCGTGGAAGCCCTCGGCCGTGCGGCCCGGCTGCGGCGCCGCGGACACGGCACCGGTCGGCGTGAGGGTGAACTCGCTCGGGTGGAGCTCCTGTTGGAAGGAGGACAGCGTGCTGGTGGCCATGTCCGGACGGTCGGTCAGGGCGGCGGCCGCCGCGAGGTCGCCCCTCCCCCAGGCGTCGAGGAAGCCCTTCGCCGCGGTCGCGGCCTCCTGGGCGGCCGGCGCCCGGGGGGGGGGGGGGGGGGGGGGGGGGGGGGGGGGGGGGGGGG
>NZ_BAAALD010000048.1:0-49744 GCF_039528095.1 Kitasatospora arboriphila | reverse complement strand
CCCCCCCGCCCGGGGCGGCCGGCCCCCCCCCCCCCCCGCCGGCCCCGCCGCGGACGGCGCCGGCGATGTTGTAGACGCCGAAACCGCCGACCGCCAGCATGGTCCCGCAGACGACCGCGACACCGATCCGGACCGCACGCCGCCGCCCGGGCGCCGCCGCCCCCTCCGACCCGTACTCGGCGTCCTCGTACTCGGCGTCCTCGTACTCGATCATCCCCGCCCCCTCGTGAAAATCATGGCGGTGGAGATCATCCGCTCCCGAACGGCCGGGGCGCAATGAGTATCCGTACTCAGAGAGCACCGCGAGGGGCGGGGGGAATTGCGCAATTCGGATGCGGGCCACCAAACGGACCAGCGGTGAGCCGGATCCGTCAGGAGCACCCTCCCGGGCACTGCGCAGTTCTCCCCCGGCCTTCGGCCGGGAGGTACCCCCACGCGCCCCTGAATCGACCCCCCGAGCGCCCTTGAAGGCAGTTCCTAGCCGGCGGCGACGACCTGACCGGCCGTCACCAGGGGCGGGTTCGGGAGCAGGGAGGCGAGGTGGTCGCGGACGAAGTCGGCGGCCCTGGCGACCGACTCCTCGGCTCCGGCTTGGTCCTCGTACACGCTGGTCGAGATCATCACGCCGTTCCCGGCGTCGACCCAGTAGTAGGCGACGAAGCCCGGGACCTGGCGCAGGAGGGGGACGAATCCCTCCGCCACGCGGCGTCCCGCCTCGGCAGGGTCCGTCACGCCTTCGTACCGCCGCACTGCTGCGTACACGTCGTTCTCCTTGCCGCGTCCCTCGGGTGTGCTGTCCCGGGACGGCATACCCCCGCCGGGCCTCCCGCGGTCGCGGGAGGCCCGGAAGGCACCCGGACGGGCTCATCGTCCGCGGCGTCCGCGGGGCCGGCCCGGGCCCGGGTCAGGCGCGGCAGCGCAGCATCTCCAGCGGCGGCCGGTCGAGGAGGTCCGTCCAGAAGTCCTGGCCGTGGGCGCGGAGGCCGGCCTCGGACACCTGGATCGGCACCCACTCGAGTGCGGTGAATCCGGCCGCCCGCAGGGAGCCCTCGTAGACCTCGCGGCGCGGGGCGGTGGTCACGATGGTGATCGGCTGCGGTTCGAGGAGGGCGGTGACCCGTACCCGCGGCCCGGTCTCGGTCTCCTCGCCGGCCGGTTCGCAGCGGAAGCCGTACTCCGCGAGGGAGGCGCAGTCGAACCGGTAGTCGGGCTTCTGGACGAGCAGGAAGAACTCGCCGCCCGGGACGAGGCTGCGGTGGATGTTGCGGCACATCCGCTCCATCGCCGCGGCGGATTCGGCGTAGTTGAGGCACTGCACCGCCAGCGCGATGTCGAACTGCCGGTCGAAGGACCGGAGTTCCGCGACGTCTCCGACCTCGTACCGCACGTCGAGCGGGTCGCGGCGCTCGATGTCCCGCGCGGCGGCGACCATCTCGACGGAGATGTCGACGCCGAGCACCTCCGCGGCCCCGCGCCGCTTGAACTCCCGGCTGTAGAAGCCGGTGCCGCAGGCCAGGTCGAGCACGGACCTGCCCTTCACCTCGCCCACCATGCCGAGGAAGCTCGGTACCTCCCCGTAGCGCATCAGCGGCAGGGACTTGAACCCCTCGAACGCCTCGCCGATCCCGTCGTACTGCTGCACAGCCATGTGCTGCCCCCTCCTGCACGTCGTCCTGCGCCCTGCCCCGCCGGCCCTCCGGGATCGGGGGCCTGCGGGGCTCCGGGCCGTGGCAGAGAGTCTCCTCCGCACCCGTCCGACCGCCGTACTGGCAGATGGCACAAAGAAGTCGGCGCGGCGGCCGGGGTGTCTACTCGGCCGGTCCAGTGGCGCCGCCGGCCACGAGGGCGTCCTCCAGCGCCTGGATGTCGATCTTCTGCATCTGCAGCATCGCGCGCATCGCCCGCTGGGACCTGTCCGGGTCGGGGTCCGCGAGCAGTTCCGTCAGCCGGCGGGGGGTGATCTGCCAGGAGAGGCCGTAACGGTCCTTCAGCCAGCCGCAGTCGCTCTCCTGTCCGCCGCCCGCGGTGAGGGCGTCCCACAGGCGGTCGACCTCCGCCTGGTCGTCGCAGTTCACCTGGAGCGAGATCGCCTCGGTGAACGGAAAGATCGGGCCGCCGTTGAGGGCGAGGTAGCGCTGCCCGGCGAGTTCGAAGGACACGGTCATCACCGAGCCCGCCGCACCCGGTCCCGCCTCGCCGTAGCGCTGCACGCCGACGATCCGGGAGTCCGGGAACAGCGAGGTGTAGAACTGCGCCGCCTCCTCGGCCTGGTGGTCGAACCACAGGAACGTCGTGATCTTCTGCTCCGGCACTGCGTCCTCCCGTTGTTCCGGTCCCGCACGACGGTAGGCCGCGGGGCCCGCCCGCGCACCGGGGCCACGCCGTGCCGCGCACGGATCACCCGTCGGCGCGGGGATCGCGCGGCCGCCGTGGCTGCCCGGCGGAACAGGCCGGGCCCCGGCCCGCCACCTGCGTGGCGGTCCGGGGCCCGGTGGTGGTGTCCGTTCGGGTCAGACGTTGCGGCGGTACTGGCCGCCGACCTCGAAGAAGGCCTCGGTGACCTGCTGCAGGGAGCAGACCCGGGCGGCGTCCATGAGGACCTCGAAGACGTTCTCGCCGCTGATGGCGGCCGTCTTCAGCCGGGCGATCGCCTCGGCGGCCTCCGCTCCGTGCCCGCGCTGGAAGCCGCGGACGCGCTCCAGCTGGGACTCCTTCTCGGCGGTGGTGGCACGGGCGAGCTCCAGCTGCTGGGGCTCGCCGTCGCCGCCCGGGCGGCGGAAGGTGTTGACGCCGATGATGGGCAGGCTGCCGTCGTGCTTGCGCTGCTCGTACAGCATCGACTCGTCCTGGATGCGGCCGCGCTGGTAGCCGGTCTCCATGGCGCCGAGCACGCCGCCGCGCTCGTTGATCCGGTCGAACTCGGCGAGCACGGCCTGCTCGACCAGGTCGGTGAGCTGGTCGATGACGAACGAGCCCTGCAGCGGGTTCTCGTTCATGGCGAGGCCCCACTCGCGGTTGATGATGAGCTGGATGGCCAGTGCCCGGCGCACCGACTCCTCGGAGGGGGTGGTGACGGCCTCGTCGTAGGCGTTGGTGTGCAGCGAGTTGGCGTTGTCGTAGATGGCGATCAGCGCCTGCAGGGTGGTGCGGATGTCGTTGAAGTCCATCTCCTGGGCGTGCAGCGAGCGGCCCGAGGTCTGCACGTGGTACTTCAGCTTCTGGGAGCGCTCGTTGCCGCCGTACTTGTGCTTCATCGCCACGGCCCAGATCCGCCGGGCGACCCGGCCGAGGACGGAGTACTCCGGGTCCATGCCGTTGGAGAAGAAGAACGACAGGTTGGGCGCGAAGTCGTCGATGTGCATGCCGCGCGCCAGGTACGCCTCGACGTAGGTGAACCCGTTGGCGAGGGTGAAGGCCAGCTGGCTGATCGGGTTCGCGCCGGCTTCGGCGATGTGGTAGCCGGAGATGGAGACGGAGTAGAAGTTGCGGACCCTGTTGGCGATGAACCACTCCTGGATGTCGGCCATCATCCGCAGCGAGAACTCGGTGGAGAACAGGCAGGTGTTCTGGCCCTGGTCCTCCTTGAGGATGTCCGCCTGCACGGTGCCGCGGACGTTCGCCAGCGCGTGCGCCCGCAGGCCGGCCGCCTCCTCGGGCGACGGGTCTCGGCCCTCGGCGGCGCGGAAGGCCTCGGTCTGCTGGTCGATCACGGTGTTGAGGAAGAACGCCAGGACGGTGGGCGCCGGGCCGTTGATGGTCATCGACACCGAGGTGGTGGGCGCGGCGAGGTCGAAGCCGTCGTAGAGCGCCTTCATGTCCTCCAGGGTGGCGACGGAGACGCCGGAGGTGCCGACCTTGCCGTAGATGTCGGGGCGCTCGTCGGGGTCCCGGCCGTAGAGGGTGACCGAGTCGAAGGCGGTGGACAGCCGGGTGGCGGGCTGGCCCTCGGAGAGCAGCTTGAACCGGCGGTTGGTGCGGAACGGGTCGCCCTCGCCGGCGAACATGCGGGCCGGGTCCTCGCCGTCCCGCTTGAACGGGAAGACGCCGGCGGTGAACGGGAAGAGTCCGGGCAGGTTCTCGCGGCGCCAGAAGCCGACCAGTTCGCCGTGGTCGGTGAAGCCGGGCAGGGCGACGCGCGGGATCCGGTTGCCGGAGAGGGACTCGCGGGTCAGCTTGGTGCGGATCTCCTTGTCCCGGACGACGACGACCTGCTCGTCGCCGGAGTAGGAGGCGACCACGGCGGGCCAGTTGTCGATCTGCTCGCTGACCTCGTGCGGGAGCTGCTTGCGGGCGGTCGAGAGCAGTGCCTCGACGTTCGCGGCGTCGTGGCCGGCGTCGGCGAGCTGGCCGCGGACGGCGTCCAGGCGCTGCACGGACCGGGCGGCCTCGGTGATCCGCTCGGTCTCGGCGTGGTAGCCGCGGACGGTCTCGGTGATCTCGGCGAGGTAGCGCACCCGCTCGGCGGGGACGACCTGGCGGATGCCGGAGGAGTGGCGGACGGAGACCTCGGGCAGGGCGCCGTCGGTGACCGGCAGGCCGTGCTCGGCGAGGGCGGTCCGCAGGCTCTGGTAGAGCGCAGTGACCCCGTCGTCGTTGAAGGTGGCCGCGGAGGTGCCGAAGACCGGCATGTCCTCGGGCTTGGTGCCGAACGCCTCGCGGTTGCGGACGAGCTGGCGGCCGAGGCCGCGCAGGGCGGCCTTGGCGCCGCGGCGCTCGAACTTGTTGATGGCGACGACGTCGGCGAAGTCGAGCATGTCGATCTTCTCGAGCTGGGAGGCGGCGCCGAACTCGGGCGTCATCACGTACAGCGAGGTGTCGACGAAGGGCACGATGGCCGCGTCGCCCTGGCCGATGCCGGGCGTCTCGACGATCACCAGGTCGAAGCCGGCGGCCTTGACGACGGCGAGGACGTCGGAGAGGTGCTCGGGCAGCTCGTGGCTGCCGCGGGTGGCGAGGCTGCGGAAGAAGACCCGGTTCCCGTCGAGGGAGTTCATCCGGATCCGGTCGCCGAGCAGCGCGCCGCCGCCGCGGCGGCGGGTCGGGTCGACCGCGATGACGGCGATCCGCAGCTTGTCCTGCTGGTCGACGCGGAACCGGCGGACCAGCTCGTCGGTGAGCGAGGACTTGCCGGAGCCGCCGGTGCCGGTGATGCCGAGGACCGGGGTCACCCTGGTCGCCGCGGCGGCGCGCACCCGCTCCGTGAAGTCGGCGGGCAGCTTGCCCAGCTCCGCGCCGGTGATGCTGCGGGCGATCGCGAACCGGTCGCCGGCGAGCAGGGCGTCCAGGTCGGCGGCCCGGCCGTCCCACAGGTCGAAGTCGCAGTCCTCGACGACCGAGTTGACCATGCCGGCCAGGCCCATCCGCTGGCCGTCCTCGGGCGAGAAGATGGTGACGCCGCTGCTGCGCAGCCGGTCGATCTCCTCGGGCACGATCACGCCGCCGCCACCGCCGACCACGCGGATGTGCTCGGCGCCGGCCTCGCGCAGCCGCTCGACGAGGTACTCGAAGTACTCCACGTGTCCGCCCTGGTAGGACGAGACGGCCACGCCGTGGGCGTCCTCCTCGAGGGCCGCGTCGACGACCTCCTGGACGGACCGGTTGTGTCCGAGGTGGATGACCTCGGCGCCCTGGGACTGGAAGATCCGCCGCATGATGTTGATCGACGCGTCGTGCCCGTCGAACAGTGCCGACGCGGTGACCAGTCGGACGGGGTGCACGGGACGGTGCAGATCGCTCATGGAGGACCCTCATGTCGGTTCGGCGGAGACTGCTCACCAAATATAGTAGGACGTCCTAGCATTTTTGTGAGGAGCGATGTGACCAGACGCACATGTCGCCCGGACGGCGGACAGCGGAAGAGTGGTGTACGAGGCCGTTTTCGACCCCCGGCCACCGGCGTCCGCCGCCCTCAGGACGCCGGGACCCCGGCCGGGGGGACGGGCGCGCCCTCGGCCCCGCCGGGCAGCGGCACCACCGGCGACGCCTGAGCGGCGCCCTGCACCCGTGCGGCCCCGGGCGCCCGGGCGGCCCGCGAGGCCAGCCGGCGCAGGCCCGCGCGGCGCTGGACCGCGCCGAGGCCGGTCGCCGCCGCGCCCAGGGCGATCCAGCCGAGCGGGCCGCCGGCCGTCACCACGCCGGTGAGCAGCAGCGGCCCCACCGACTTCTGCACCGACTGGGCCATCCCGGCGACCCCCAGGTAGGAGGCCCGGGCCCGCGGCGGCGCCAGGCTCACCGCCAGTTCCCAGGAGCTCACCGAGCGCAGCAGCTCCGCCAGGGTGACCAGGCCGGCGGCCGCCAGCAGTGCCGCCGAGGCCCACCCCGGGCCGCCGCCGGTCGACGCCGCCAGCAGCAGACAGCAGGCCAGCAGCGCCGCCCCGTACCAGCGCAGCGCCTTGAGCGCCCCGTGCGGCCCCTCGGCCCAGGCGGAGACCCGTAGCTGGAGCAGCACCACCAGGACGGTGTTGACCACCAGGAAGGCGGGGACGAGGGCGTGCGGCGCCTCGGTGCGGTGCACCAGCCAGAGCGGCAGGCCCACGTTGAGCACCGAGTCGTCGAGGTTCAGCGGGATGTCGAGCAGGACGAACAGCAGGTAGCCGCGGTCCCGCCAGGGGCCGGGTGCGGCGGACCCGTCCGCGGGCCCCGCTCCCCCGCCGTCCGCGTGCCGGGCCACGACCGACCCGTGGCCGGCCGGCTCCCGGGTGCGCAGGACGAGGGTGGCGGCCAGGACGAAGGAGAGGGCGTTGGCGAGGATCAGCGCCCGGTACGCGGCGGGCGTGCCCACGGCCAGTCCGAGGGCCGCGATGCCCGCGCCGAGCGCGTAGCCGGCGTTGGCGGTGCTGCGGAAGAGCGCCTGGTAGACGCCTCGGCGTTCGCCCGCGACCCGGGTGGCGAAGAGCATCTCCAGCGTCTTGGCGGCCCGCTCGCCGAGGCAGGTGAGGGCCACCACGGCCAGCAGCACGGCGTAGTCGTGCACGACCAGCAGCAGGCCCGTGGTGCCGAGCCGCAGCAGGTGGCAGGCGGTCAGCAGGCCCCGGACGGTGAACCGTTCGGCCGCCCGGCCGGCGAGCGGCGATCCGGCGATCCCGGCGACCGCTCCGACGCCGAGGAGCAGGCCGAGCTGCCCGGCGTCGAGGCCGCGGACGAAGGTGAAGAAGAGCACGGCCGCGGCCGACCACACGCCGGTGCCGGTCCGGTCGACGAACTGGGCGAGCAGCATCGTCCGGCCGTCCCGGCCGCCCGGTGGCTGCCGCAGCTGTGCGACCAGTCCGCCGGTGTTCCGCTTCCGCCGCATGGGCGATCCCCCCGCTCGTCTCCTCCGACATAAATCTCGACATCAAGATACTTCATGTCGAGATTTCTTGGAAGATCGGGGACCGCCCCCGCCTCCGGATCGGTCGCGCAGGCACCGCGGGCGGCCGGCGGCGGCCGGACGACGCGTCAAGTCCCTTCGGCGGCACGCGGGGACGGCCCGCCCGCCCGGTCCACCGGCCGCCGTGCGAGGATCACGGGAGAGGAACGGCCCGGGTGAGGGGATGCGCCGTGTGCACCGTGTTCGTCAGTTTCGATCCGGGCTCGCCGGTTCCGGTCGTCGTCCTCGCCGCACGGGACGAGTACGCCGACCGCGCCTGGCTGCCGCCCGCCCGGCACTGGCCGGACCGGCCCCGGCTGCTCGGTGGCCTGGACCTGCTGGCCGGCGGCACCTGGCTGGCGGTCGACCCGGGCGGTGACGGCCGTACCCCGCGGCTCGCCTGCATCCTGAACGGCTTCGGCCTCCCCGCCGACCCGGCGAACCGGCTCTCGCGCGGCGAACTGCCACTACTGGCCGCGGACGGCGCCGACCTCGCCGACCGCGACTGGGCGCGCTACGACCCGTTCCACCTGATCACCGCCGGGCCGGACGCGGTCTCCATGCTGGGGTGGAGCGGCGCCGAGCTCACCCGCACCTCGCTGGGGCCGGGCCTGCACGCCGTGATCAACGACGGCATGGAGGGGCTCGCCTCGCACCGCACCTCCTCGCAGAGCGCCTCCCGGATGATGGCCGCCCGGCTGGCGCACTTCCGGCCCCGGCTCGCCGCCGTCCACCGGCCCGAACCGCCCACCGGGCCCGCCGGCGGGGCTGACGCCCCGACCGCCGCGGTGTGGGGCGACTGGCCGGCCATCGCCGACGGCGACGGGCTGGACCGCACCGACCCGGCCGCCCTCGTCCAGCACCGCGACTTCGGCGCCGGACGGGTCTGGGCCACCACCTCGCTCGCCCTGGTCGGCCTCGGCCGCAGCGGGGTCCGCTACGACTTCAACCCGGCCCCGGGCAACGCCGCCTGGTACCCGGTCGACACCCGCCCGATCCCCGGCTGAGTCCACACGTCACGTGGCGCCCCGGCCCGGCGCCGGGCCGCCGCTCAGGGCAGCCCGACGGTGCGGCGGACGGTCTCGAATCCGACCACCTCGATGAGCGGGGTGCCGTCGGCGTCCCGGGTCAGACGGACCTCGTTCCCGACCAGCAGGCCGGTGGTCACCACGTAGGTCCCGTCGGGCAGGACACCCAGCGGCAGGGTCCGCGGGCCGAGGTGGAGCGACAGGTCGAGGCCCTGCCGGGTGAGGCGGTAGCCGCCCTCGTAGTGCCCCAGGAACGCCGCGGTCGCCCCCGGGTCCGTCGGCGCGGTGCGGCTCCCGAGGTCGCGCAGGCCCTGGAGGGCGGCCAGGTACGCGGCGTGCGCCTTCTCCGGGACGCCCCGGTTGAGGCCGAACCGCTCGCTCAGCAGCAGGTTGAGGACGTACAGGTAGAAGTACGGTCCGGTCGGGGTCGGGTTCATCGCGTTGAGCACGACCAGCCCGAGGTCGCGCTCCGGCAGGAAGCCGATGTACGAGGTGAAGCCGTCGATGCCGCCGTTGTGCCAGACCAGCGACGTGCCGTCGCGGAACCGGTTGCGGATCCAGCCCATGCCGTAGCCGGAGGCGGTGACGTCCGGGTCGAACTCCGGCGAGACGGGGACGGGGATGTGCGGCTTCCAGCACTCGGCGAGGTTCTGCGCCGACACCACGCGGCGGCCGTCCACGGAGACGCCGCGGCGCAGCTGCAGACGGACGTAGGCCGCCATGTCGTCGAGCGAGGCGAGGGTGCCGCCGGCCGGGGCGTAGCTGCCGACCGGCCCGTAGGCGAGCGGACGGTTGGCGCCGGTGAGGTCGGGGACGGTGCCGCGCATGAAGTCGGTGACCAGCCCGCGGGGGTCGTCGGCGATCCGGGCGCCGGCCATGCCGGCGGGCCCGTAGACCCGGTCCCGCATCTCGGTGGCGAAGGTGCCGGTCAGGGCGTCGCCGGTCACGCCGGAGGCGAGCAGCGGGAGGTAGCCGCCGACCGAGTAGACGGTGTTGTTGTAGAGGTAGGCGGTGTTCGGGCGGGCCGCCACCGGCAGGGTGGCCAGGGAGGTGAGCAGCTGAGGGGCCGTCGGGTCGCCCTCGTGGAGGCCGGACAGGGCCGGTGGTTCGTCGATCCCGGTGGCCATGCCCAGCAGGTCGCGGACCTTCAGGGAGTGCGTCAGCCGGTCGGTGGGGGCCCGGAACCCCGGCCAGGCGTCGATCGCCCGCTGGTCCCAGGCGAGTTGCCGACGGTCGACGTAGGTCGCGGCGAGCAGCGAGGTCATCGACTTGGTCGTCGAGGCGACCAGGAACCGGGTCGCCGGGGTCACCGGCGCCCGGCTCTCCAGGTCGCGCACCCCGAGCGGCAGGCTCAGCAGCACGCCGTCCCCGTCGACCACGGCCACCGCCGCGCCGACCAGGCCCATGGCGGTGAACTCCTCCCGCACCCGGGCGGCGAAGGCGTCCCAGCCGCCGTCCCGGCCGGCCGCCGGCGCCGCGGACGGCGAACGGGCGCCGAGCCCCACCGCGACACCGCCCGCGACCAGTCCCCGGAGGACGGCCCGGCGTGTCGGACGGGTCGGTGTGAGTGCGTTCGCGGCGGCGAGCTCCAAGGTCTTCCTCTCCCTGCTGCGGGTGGGAGCGGGCGCCGGGCCGTTCCCGGCGCCGCGGCCGTACGACGCAGCCGACGTCCCGTCACGTCCCGGGCCCGCCCGGCCAAGCTAGCCACCGGCCCGCGGCCGCACCCCGGACACTCCGTCCCCGCGGAGCGAACGTCACCCGATCAGGGGTCGGCAGCCGGGTGCCGCAGCGCGGAATCCGGAGGCGCCGCCGGGCCGGACGCGGCAGACTCCGGCGGGTGATCGTGATGCGTCCCGTCGTGGAAATCGTCCCGCCGGAGGGCTTCGGCCTGTGGCCGGTCGTCGAGACCGAGCAGTTCGCCCTGCTGCCCCTGCACGGCGGCCTCACCCCGGCCGAGGTCGGCACGGTGATGATGGGCCTCGCCGAGTACCTGCGCGACGACGACCTCCCGCCCCGGCCGGACGATCCCGTCGGCCACTTCCTGCACGGGCTGCTGACGGCGGACGAGGGCCTCTGCGCCTCCGGCGGCCTGCAGGTCACCGACACCTCGACGGGCGTCGTCTTCCGGCCCGGCTGCTGCGACGGCCTGGAGGACTGGCGCGAGTGGCACCGCGTCACCGAGGCGGGCGAACCCCTCTGGTACGGCCACGAGCCGGTGACTCCGGCGGCCCTGCCGCACGGTGACACCGTCCGGCTCGTGGTGGACACCCTGCGCAGCGACTCCGAGGTGATCGAGGTGTCCGTCGACGAGCTCCGCCGCCTGCTCGCCGGTGCCGAACGCGACCTGGCGGCGTTCCTGGTCCTGGCGGCCGGCTGGGCGTCCGTCCACGTGCCGGCGTACGCGGCGGGCGTGGTCGACGCCCTCGCCCGGCTGGTCGACCTGCCCGCCCCGGAGCACCCGGTCCCCGACTTCGGCTGAGCCCGGTCCCCACCGGGTGGGGCCGGTGTCGTCGCGGCGTCAGCCGTGTCCGAGCCTGAGCACCACGATCCCGGCCAGCACGGCCGCGCCGGCCGCCAGCCGGGAGCGGCCGAGCGGCTCCCGCAGGACGAACGCGCCGATCAGGGCGGCGATCAGGATGCTGGTCTCACGCAGCGCGGCGATCGTGGCGAGGTCGCCGGCGGTCTGCGCCCACACCACCAGGCCGTACGCCGCGAGTGACATCACGCCGCCGGCCAGGCCCTGCCAGGGCCGGCGGCGCATCGCGGTGAGCAGCGGCCGGCCGCGGACGGCCAGCGCGACGAGCAGCATCACCGCGCCCTGGGCGAGGAACATCCAGGCCAGGTACCCCGCGGTGCCGCCGGCCCGCCGGACTCCGGTGCCGTCCACCACGGTGTAGGCGGCGATCAGCACGCCCGTCCCCAGGGCGGCGCCGAGGGCGGGCAGCTGGGCGCGGCCGGGCAGTCCGCCGGCGAGGGCGAGTCCGGCCAGGCCGAGCGAGATGACCAGGACCCCGGCGGCCTGCCCGGCGGGCAGCGACCGGCCGAGCACGGTGACCGTCAGCAGTGCGACGACGAGCGGCGAGGTGCCTCGGGCGATCGGGTACATCTGCCCGAAGTCGCCGAGCCGGTAGGCCTGGAGCAGGAGCAGCTGGTACCCGACCTGGAGCACGGTGGAGGCCGCGACGAACGGCCAGGCGGCCGGGTCCGGCAGCGGGACGAGGCAGGCGAGCGCGGCGCCGCAGGCCAGGGTGGCGGTGTTCATCAGGGCGAACCCGGCCAGCCGGTCGCCGCTGCGGTGCGCCATGGCGTTCCAGAGGGCGTGCAGCACGGCGGCGGCGAGGACGACGAACGGAACCGCTTCCCGCGTCACACGGACCCCTTCCGGTCGGGAGCGGGCCCTGCCCGACCCGAAGATGTATAGCCAACTTCGCATCATCCAACAGGCCCGGCCGGCGGGCCGTCAACCGCCGCCCCCGCGCCCGCCCGCCGGCCCCGGTCCGCGCCGGCCGGCCCGCCGTCCCCGGCAAGGCGAACGGCCCTGCCGAACCGGGTGGTTCGGCAGGGCCGTTCACAGGGTGTCACCGTCGCGGGGCGGTCAGCGGTAGCGGTAGCGGATGCGGCCGCGGGTGAGGTCGTAGGGGCTGAGCTCCACGAGCACCCGGTCCTCCGGGAGGATCTTGATGTAGTTCTTGCGGATCTTCCCGCTGATGTGGGCGAGCACCTTGTGCCCGTTGGCCAACTGCACGGTGAAGGTGGCGTTGCGCAGGCACTCGACGACGGTGCCCTCCACCTCGATGCCCCCTGCTGCTTTGGTCATGGTTCCTCGATTTCTCCGGTGATGGTGGTGGTTGTGTGGGCGACGTGCTCGGGCGGTCGCCGGCGCCCCGGGTGCGGCCGCGGGTCAGCGGCGGACGAGCTCCAGCGTGCTGCCCTCGCGCCGGGCCCCGGTGCCCGCGAGGAGGGCGGTGGCCGCCGCGTTGGACTCGTCCACCTCGGCGCGGACCCAGGCCGTCCCGGCCTCGTGCAGGGCGCCGAGCGCGTGGGCGAGCAGCGCCCGGCCGATGCCGCGGCGCTGCCGGTCGGCCCGGACGGCGATCAGCCCGATCCGCGGCAGCCGAAGGCGCGGCGTCACCCGGACGAGGCCCACGTAGCGGTCCCCCTCCTGCGCCACCGCGTACATCGACGGGTCGACCACGGTGTCCCCGGCCGGGCGGGGCAGGATCTCGGCCGGCATCGTCCGCCAGCCGGCGGTCGCCTCGACCTCGTCGCGGACGACCCGGTCCAGGGCGCGCAGCGGGCCGTCCTCCGCGGATCCGGCGGGGAGGATCGTCACGCCGTCCGGGCACGGCACGTCGCCGAGACCGGTGACCCGGGGGTCGGTGGGCACCAGGTGGCCCCACTCGCGGCGGGCCGGGGTGAAGCCGAGCCGTCCCCAGGCGGACGCCTCGTCGTGGTCGGCTTCGTCGACCAGGGTGTGGAGCGGTTGCGGCAGGTCGGCCAGCATGGCGTCGGCGATGCGGTCGAACGCGGCGCCGTGCCAGGCGTCGATGCTGACGAACAGCCGTCCGTCGGGCCGGAGCGAAGCGTCGCCGGTGCCGGCCACGACACCGTCCTCGACGGCCTGCCACTGCGTGTCGGAGACCCGGGTGACCCGGACCGCACGGTCGTCCCCGACCGGGGTGGAATGCGAAGGATTCATGGGAGTTGCCTCTCGGGAGTGCCAGCGATCAGGCGCCCCCGGCGACACCTCGGTCAGTCGCCCGCCGCAACGGAGATGGGGAGCACCCATACGGATACAGCCTTCACGGGTGTCACCTCCTCGGTCGTCTCACGGCTGCCCAGACGCTACCAGCCCGCCCCGCCGGGCCCAACCGGTTTTCCTCAGTGCAGCAGGACGGCGTGCACGGGCGTGTCGGGCACGGGCCGGCCGACCAGGTCCAGGACGTGCACGAGGCCGCCGTCCTCGATCTCCACCCGGACGGCGCGGTCGGCGTCCTCGTAGACCGGGTGGCCGTGCGGGCCGTACCCGGCCTGCCGTTCCACCACCACGGTGTCCTGTTCGCCGTGGGACCCGGCCGGTCCCGGGAAGGTCAGCATCCAGCGGCCCGTGTCCGGTGCCACGACGATCACACCCTCTCCACCACGGCGGTGCCCCGGCCTCCATTGTCCGGCCGGGCCGGGCCGCCGTGCACCCGCCGGTGGCGGCCGGCCGCGGCGTCGCTGCTCACGGCCCCTCCCGGGGGGCGGCGGGGTTGCGGTCGCCCGCCTCCCCCACCGCCCGTCCGGCATCAGTTCAGGGCGAACTTCTGGGCCGCGGATCCGTTGCAGTCCCAGATCTGCAGCCGGGTGCCGTTGCCGGTCGTGCCGTTCGGCGCGTCCAGGCAGCGGCCGGACTGCGGGTTGCGCAGCGAGCCGTCCGCCTGCTGCACCCACTTCTGACCGCCGACCCCGTTGCAGTCCCACAGCTCGACCTGCGTGCCGTTCGCCGTCCCGTTCCCGTTGACGTCCAGGCACCGGCCGAGCGTGCTCAGCGAGGTGTCGCCGTTGTGGTACCAGTGCTGGTCGAGGGCCCAGGACTGGCAGTCCCACAGCTGGACGGCCGCGGAGTTGCCGCCGCTGTCGTCGGCCGCGACGTCGACGCACTTGCCGCCGGGCCCGGTGACCGGGGCGCCGCCGTTGACGGAGAACCTCTGGGCGGCGGATCCGTTGCAGTCCCAGATCTGCAGCCGGGTGCCGTTGGCGGAGGCGCCGTTCGGCGCGTCCAGGCAGCGGCCGGACTGCGGGTTGCGCAGCGAGCCGTCCGCCTGCTGCACCCACTTCTGACCGCCGACCCCGTTGCAGTCCCACAGCTCGACCTGCGTGCCGTTCGCCGTGCCGTTGCCGTTGACGTCCAGGCACCGGCCGATGGTGCCGAGCGAGCCGTCGGCGTTGTGCGTCCAGTGCTGGTCCTCGGCCCAGGCCTGGCAGTCCCAGAGCTGGACGCCGGTGCCGTTGACGCCGGTGTCGTCGGCGGCGACGTCGACGCACTTGCCGCCCGGTCCGCCGACGGTGCCCTGCGGGCCGTTGGGCACGTTGGTCTGGCCGGTGTAGCCGACCGAGACGATGTTCGCCTGGACGGCGTTCTCGGCGGCGTCGGTCGGGTAGCCGGCGACCATCGCGCCCTCGAAGAAGGTGCCCTTGTTCCAGTTGCTGTTGTCGCCGCCGGTGCCCAGGATGATGCCGCCCTCCTGGTGCATGGGCAGGTAGCCGCCGCGGGTGGGCAGCGAGCCGTTCCACCAGGTGGTCAGCGCGCCGGTCTGCGAGTTGCCGCCCTTGAGGGCGTAGGTGCGCTGGCCGTCGTTCTTGAGGACGGCGGTGACGTACGGGGTGCTGTTGCCGCGGTTCGCGGTGTTGGAGCCGTTGTCGCCCTGGAACATGCCGTTCTCGAGGTCGGCCTCGATCCACGGGCCGGAGCCGCTGCACGGCGGGAAGTAGCAGGTGGTGGCGATGGAGACGGCGTCCATGTGGCCGTTGCCGGTGTCGGCCGGGGTGGACTCGGCGTTGCCGTAGTCGAAGCAGCAGTCCGCGCCGACGTGGGTGCCGCTGGCGACCATGTAGACGCCCTCGGGCTGGCCGTCGACGGCGACGCCGGAGGCCCGGCCGGTGTAGCGGTAGCCGACGCCGGGCGAGATCCAGATGCCGTAGACCTTGTGGCCGCCGGCGGTGACCGCGATCTCGCTCGCGTCGGCACCGCGGTCGGCGCCCATGCCGGCGGTACCGGCCGGGCCGGGCAGGAGGTCGTTGTGACGTGCCGTCTGGTCGTAGACCTTGGTGATGCGGCAGGTGCTGCCGCCGCAGAACACGTCCTGCTGGGCGGCGTTGGCGTAGCCGCCGGGGCTCAGCAGTCCGATGTCGGCGCGGGCGCCGTCCGAGGCGCGGGTGACCTGGTACAGCGGGCCGCTGTAGGAGGAGGCGAGGGCGCGCACGGTGCTGTGCGCGGCGACGCAGGGTGTGCCGGCTGCGGCGTAGATGTCGCAGGGCAGCGAGCCCGCGGCGTGGGACTGGCCCGGCAGGCCGAGCAGTCCGGCGAGGGCGAGTCCGAAGGCGGCCACGGCGGCCACCAGGACCCTCGCGTGGCGCAGGGTGCCGCGAGCGGCGGCGGGGACGGCCCGTGGGGCGGCCGGCCTCAAGTCGCGCATGAGGTGCTCCTGACACTGTGGTGGGGGTGGATCTGCGAGCGGTACGGCTCGGCCGGGAGGCGGCCCTCCTCTCCGGACGGGGGCGGCGAGCCTGCCCAGACGGTAGGAGAAGCGGGCCGCCCGGGGAAGGTATCCAACGATGGAAATTCTGATGGATCATCAAATCCGCTGGTCACGACGGGAGAACTCGAAGCTTTCGCCGAGCCACCCGGAGGAGGGGTTCGAGCCGTTCCAGACAAGGGAGTTGACATTGCTTCATGTGGGCGTGATGCTGCGACCGGCGATATTCCATCGATGGAAATAATCGTCCCGCGTTCACGGTCGGCGGCCTCCGCCCGCCGCGCGCCCCACCCGTCGCCGCGCGGTCCGTCCTGCCGGTCCGCCGCCCCGTGTCACGTTCCGCCCGCCTGCGTCGTCCGCCTACCGGCACGCAACCGAGCGACCCGCCGCGAGGCAGACAAGGGGACGGCACCATGGACGGACGGACGACGACGGACCGACGCGGCCTCAGGTTCCTGCAGACCTCCATCGCCCTGCAGACCGCGGCCGTCTTCTTCCAGGCGGTCACCGCCGGACTGCTGCTCTCCTCCCCCTCGCAGGAGGTGCTGCACAGCGTCGGGGCACGCGTGATGTACGGCGCGTCGATGCTGTACGTGCTCGCCGCGGTCCTCGCGTGGCGGCCCGGCGGCGCGTCGCCCCGCCGCATCCTGCACGCCTCGGGCTTCCTGGCGCTCGCCTCGGTCCAGGTGGTCCTGGGCATAGCGCACCGGCCCGCGCTGCACGTCCCGCTGGGCATCCTGATGTTCGGCCTGAGCCTGCTGGACCTGGCCCGGGCCCTGTCCACCCGTGCGCCCGGGCACGTCGCCGCCCGGCCCTGACGGCCGCACCGAGGGGACGGCCGCACCTAGGACGGCCGCGCGGTGGGCGCCCGCGGCCTCCCCTGCGGTCGGCGGCGAAAAACCCGTGGTCAACGCCCGCGTCCGCCCGGCACCATGCACGCCATGCACCCCCTGCACCCCATGGACCCCATGGACGGGGCCTTCACCCTGGCCTGGCAGCACGCCGTCGGCCACGTCCTCCCCGAGGACCTGCCGATGGCCGCCGCCCGGCTGCTGGCGGACGGCCTCGACTCCCCCGCCCTCCGCGACCTCGCCGGACGCCACCGCCACGAGGACACCCGCGAACTCGACGCCCTGCTCCACCGGTCCCTGGCCGAACTCGGCGTACAGGCACCGGACCACGACACGGCCGAACGCTGCCTGCTGCACCACCTGGCCGCCCTCCTGGTCGCCGGCGACCTCACCCCCGAGGAGGCCGCCGTCCGGCTCTGGCACGGCATGGCGGAGACGGCGACCGAAGCAGAGGCCCGCTTCCTGGAGATCGCTGTCACGGAGGACTACTACGTCCACGACCCGGAGTACCACCGCCCCGAGGAGGTCCGCTCCTGGCGCACCCGCCTGCGCACCGCAGCGGTCGAGCTCGTCGCCGCCGAGGACAACCCGCCGGCCCCGGCCCGGCATTCGGCACGCGGGCGGGCGCACTGACGGTGGATCACCGGCGGTGCCGGGCGCGGCGGGGTGCGGACGGGCCTCGTCGGCGGGGTGCGGCCCTCACCCGGCCGGCCCGCTCAGCCTGGGGACGGGGAACGGGTCGGCGGGTGCGGGGTTCCAGGTCAGGTCGACCAGGGCCTGCGGCGGGTCGCCTCCGTCGGCCATCGCCCGGACGTAGGCCGTGGCCTGGCCGATGCCGAGGACCGGCGCCTGCCTGCGCAGGTGGCGGACGGCAGCGGTCGGCCCGTCGGCCCGCAGGACGGCACGGACGGCCGGGGCCAGCGGGTCGGGCAGGTCCGGCGGGCGGACGCCCCTGTACTGCCAGAGGAAGTGCTTCTCCCAGCCGTCCGCCACGGCTTGGAGCGGCAGCAGGTAGACGCTTCCGTCGTCCTTGTCGACCAGGTACGGGCCGCCCCCGACGAGCTTCTTCCTCGGATCGCGGGTGCGGATGCACTCCACCGTGTCGCAGTGGACCAGCCATCCCAGGGCGTGCTCCTGCACCCCGTCGACGGCGACCTCCGTCCCTCCCTGCCGCTCCTTCACCAGGAGTGCCTCGACCAGCTCGACGGCGCCTTGTTCGGTGATCACCCGTCCATGGTCCGCCACGGCGCAACCGGATTTCCGGCGCCGGTACGGCCGCTCCGGCGGGGCCGCACACGGTCGGCCCGGATCCGCGACAGGATGCCCGTCAGGGCCCGCGACGGGACGGCCGGGAAATTCTTCGGGCCGCCCTGTCGATTCCGCTGCAGCCCGTTCGTCATACCTGCACGACCGACCCGAACCATCGAGGAGCTGCACCGTGAAGTACCTGCTGCTGATCAACACCCCGGCACCCGACTCCACCGAGGAGCGGCCGGCCGGGGAGCCGACCGTGGAGGAGTTCATGGCGTACGAGAAGGCCGTGACCGACGCCGGTGTCAGGCTCGACGGCAATGCCCTGGACCTCGTGAACGCGACCACCGTGCGGGTCCGCGTGGACGGCGAGCGGGTGGTGACGGACGGGCCGTTCGCCGAGACCAGGGAGATCGTCGGCGGCTACTACCTGCTCGACGTCCCCGACCTGGACGCCGCGCTCGACTGGGCGGCCCGGTGCCCGGGCGCCCGGTACGGCACGGTCGAGGTCCGCACCGTCTGGGAGCCGAACCAGTCGTGAACGAGCGGCGGGCGGCCCGCTCCGTGGAGGCGGTGTTCCGCGAGGACCGGAGCAGGCTGCTCGCCCTGCTCGCCGCGAGGTTCGGCGATCTGGACCTGGCCGAGGAGACCGCCTCGGAGGCGGTCGAGGCCGCGCTGCAGCGGTGGCCGGTCGACGGCGTCCCGGACAAGCCGCTGGCGTGGCTGCTCACGACGGCCCGCCGCAAGGCCGTCGACCGGATCCGCCGCGACCGGGCGTTCGCGGAGCGGCTGGCGCTGCTCCAGCTGGAGAGCGACCGGGCGGCGGCCGTCGTCCCCGAGCCCGGCTTCGACGACGTCCCGGACGAGCGGCTGCAGTTGTTCTTCACCTGCTGCCATCCGGCGCTGTCGCCGGAGGCGCAGACCGCGCTGGTGCTGCGGTTCCTCGCCGGCCTGACCACGCCCGAGGTCGCCCGGGCGTTCCTGGTGCCGACGGCGACGATGGCGCAGCGGATCGTCCGGGCGAAGCGCAAGATCCGCAGTGCGCGGATCCCGTTCCGCGTCCCGGGGCCGGAGGAGCTGCCCGGGCGGCTGCCGTCGGTGCTGCGGGCGGTGTACCTCGTCTTCACCGAGGGGTACGCGGCCAGCGCCGGCGACGGCCTGCTGAGGCCCGATCTGGCGGAGGAGGCCGTCCGGCTCGCCCGGATCCTGCACCGGCTGCTCCCGGCCGAGCGGGAGGTGGCGGGGCTGCTGGCGCTGCTGCTGCTCACCGATGCCCGGCGGGCCGCGCGGACGGACGCCGCCGGGCGTCAGGTGCTGCTGGAGGACCAGGACCGCTCGCTGTGGGACGCCGACCTCGTCGCGGAGGGGCAGCGGCTCCTCGTCCCGGCGCTGACCGGCCCCGGGGTCGGGCCGTACGCGGTGCAGGCGGCGATCGCGGCGCTGCACGACGAGGCGGCCGACATGGACAGCACCGACTGGCCGCAGATCGTCACGCTGTACGACGTGCTGCTGGGGATCGATGGGTCGCCGCTGGTGGCTCTGAACCGGGCGGTGGCCGTCGCCATGCGGGACGGTCCGGAGGAGGGCCTCGCGCTGCTGGACGGCCTGGCCGGTGCGGAGGAGCTGCGCGGCTACCACCTGCTGCCGGCCGCCCGGGCCGATCTGCTGCGCAGGCTCGGCCGCACGGCCGAGGCGGCCGCCGCGTACCGGGCCGCACTGGCCCTGGTCGGCAACGAACCGGAACGGGCCACGCTCACCCGCCGCCTCACCGAACTCGGCAGGCCCTGAGCCGGCGGGGAACACGAGCCCGCCGCCGGGGTCGTGCCGGTGGGCCCCGGGTCGGCGGCCGGGCGCAACCCGTTGTCCGTCCCGCGGGCGGGCACCTGCGGCGGCGGTTCGCCGTCGGCCCCTCGGGGGCATGACGTTCCGTCGGGTGCCGGGGTGTCCCGTTCGTCGGGCTCCCGTCCGCCGGCTCCGCCGCCGGTGAGGTCGGTCGGCGGGCTGCGCCGGGATGGTCGGCCGCTCGTGCGGTCAGGGCTGCGGGTCGAGGGGTGCGGCGGCGGTGGCGGTGGCGCCCGCGGGTGCACCGGGGGCGGCGAGGTCGAAGGGGTCGTGGGCGCAGACCAGTCGGATCTCGTCGGCGTGGGTGCGGCGCAGTTCCCGGAGGCGTTCGAGGGTGTCGCGGCGGGCGCCGTCGTCGATGGCCACGAGGCGCTGGAAGGCGGTCAGGCCGGGCGGGCGGCGCACGGGGCCGGGAGCGACGTCGGTGTGCGAGAAGTAGGCGTCGCCGCAGTGCAGCAGCCAGCGGTCGGCGGTGCGGACGGCGACGCCGCTGTGGCCGCGGGAGTGGCCGGGCAGCGGCACCAGGAGGAGGTCGGGGGTGTCGCCGGGCAGGATCGGCACGGCCGGCAGGCCGTACCAGTCCTCGGTGGCGCCGTGGCGCGGGTGTTCGACCCAACGCGGGTTGTGCGCCCACTGGGCGGGGCGGTAGCGGTCGCGTTCGCCGCGGGTGGCGCGGGCGCGGGCGGCGCGGAGTTCCTCGTCGAGGACGTGGATCCGGGCGTGCGGGAAGTCGCTGATCCCACCGGCGTGGTCGAGGTCGAGGTGGGTCAGGACGATGTCGCGGACGTCCTCGGGGCGGTACCCGAGGGCGCGGATCCGGTGCAGTGCGGTGTGCGCGAGGTCGAGGCGGGGCCGGACCATGGTGAGGAACTGCCGCCCGAGCCGGCCGGGGTCGGCGACGTCCGCGGTGCCGAAGGCGGTGTCGACGAGGATCAGCCCGGTGGGGCCTTCGATCAGCAGGCAGTGCGCGGAGAGCCGGCCGACCAGGGGTCCGCCGCTGCCGAGCAGCAGCCGGCCGCCGAAGGGGCACATGGTGGCGCAGTCCAGGTGGTGCACGCGCATGCGGCCTCCAGGCCTCTCGGACGCGGGCGGGCGTCGTGACGGTGCCGACGGTTCACGGGCGGTACCCGCGGGTGGCGGGCGGTGCCCGTGGTTGCGGGCGGTGCCGGGCATCGGTGCCGCGCGGCAGCGTACCAGCGGGTAGGAAGCGGACGGCACCCTGCGGCACCGGGGTCCGGCGGCAAGGGCCCCACGGCGCCGGGGTCCGTGCGAAGTGGCCGGGGCGGTTCGCCGCCGCAATGATGGGCAGATCCGGTCGATGGCCCCGAGCCGGTCGCGGCGGACGTCCCCGCGGCACTCGGGTCCCGGACGGAGGGTGCGGCCGGACTGCCCGCCCCCGCCGGCGGCCCGGTGCCGGATCCGGGACGGTCGCGGCGCGGCCCGGGGCCGTTACGGCCCCGCCGGTGCGGCGGGCCGAGGAGGCGCTGTGAACGACTACCCCCCGATCGCGGACCACGGCATCGTCGGTGACCTGCAGACGGCGGCTCTGATCGCCGCCGACGGCACCGTCGACTGGTGGTGCACCCCCCGCTTCGACTCCCCCAGCGTGTTCGCCTCACTGCTGGACAGCGACCGCGGCGGCTTCTGCCGGCTCGCCGCCGATGCGGGTCCCGAGGCGACCGTCCGCCAGCTGTACCTGCCGGACACGGCCGTCCTGATCACCCGTTTCATGGCGCCCGGCGGGGTCGGCGAGGTGGTCGACTTCATGCCGCCGGATCCGTCGCCGACGCCGTCCACCCATCACCGGCTGATCCGGGCGGCGCGGGTGGTGCGCGGCAGTCTGCCGTTCGAGCTGCTGTGCCGGCCGCGCTTCGATTACGGCCGGGCGGCGCACGGACTGACCCGGCTCGACGACGGGTCGGTGCTGTTCCGCGGGCCCGGCACGGACCTGCACCTGCAGGCGACCGCGCCGATCGCGCTGCACCCCGACGGTACGGACGTGTCCGCCCGGTTCACGCTGCACGCCGGCCAGCGCGCCGCCGTGGTGCTCACCGCCGAGTCGGGCGAGCCGGGCACGCTCAGCGGCCGGCCGGGCGGTCCGGCTCCCACCGCCGAGAGGATCACCGCCGAGTTCGAGGCGTGCACCGGGTTCTGGCTGCACTGGCTGCGGTCCTGCCGCTACCGCGGCCGCTGGCACGAGATGGTGACCCGTTCGGCGATCACCCTGAAGCTCCTGACGTACGCCCCCACCGGCGCGCCGATCGCCGCCGCCACCATGGGCCTGCCCGAGCAGGTCGGCGGGGAGCGGAACTGGGACTACCGCTACACCTGGGTGCGCGACGCCTCGCTGTCCGTCCGGGCACTGATCGACCTCGGCTTCGTCACGGAGGCGAACGCCTTCCGCCGCTGGCTGCGGGACCGGCTGGACGCCGGCGGGACGGCCTCGGGCGAGCCGCTGCAGATCATGTACCGGGTCGACGGCGAACCGCACCTCACCGAGGAGGTGCTGGAGCACCTGGAGGGCTACCGGCGCTCCGCGCCGGTGCGGGCCGGCAACGCCGCGGCCGGCCAGATCCAGCTCGACATCTACGGCGAGGCCGCGTACGCCCTCGCCCAGGCCGTGGACACCGGCGCGATCCGCGGCTGGCGCGCGTTCGCCGGGGTCGTGGACTGGCTCGCCGAGAACTGGGACCGACCCGACGAGGGCATCTGGGAGACCCGCGGCGGCCGCCAGAACTTCACCTACAGCCGCCTGATGACCTGGGTCGCCTTCGACCGGGCGATCCGGCTGGCCACCGCACACTCCCGCCCCGGCGACATCGCCCGCTGGCAGGCCGAACGCGACACGGTGTTCCGGCAGATCGTGGACCGCGGGTGGAGCGAGAAGCGCAGCGCCTTCGTCCAGCACTACGACACCGACGTCCTCGACGCCTCCCTGCTCCTCATGCCGAAGGTCGGGTTCCTCAGCCCGAAGGACCCGGAGTGGCTCAGCACCCTGGACGCCATGGACGGCGAACTCGTCAGCGACAGCCTGGTCTACCGGTACGACCCCGCCGCCTCGCCGGACGGTCTGCGCGGCTCCGAGGGCACGTTCAACCTGTGCACCTTCCTGTACGTGGAGGCGCTCGCCCGGGCCGGACGGCTCGACCAGGCCCGTTACGCCTTCGACAAGATGCTCACCTACGCCAACCACGTCGGCCTGTTCGCCGAGGAGATCGGCCCCTCGGGCGAGCAGCTCGGCAACTTCCCGCAGGCGTTCACCCATCTGGCCCTGATCGACGCGGCCCTCGCCCTGGACGAGGAACTCGACCGCGCCGAGGGCCGCACCGGCTGACCGCACACACCGCCGGCCGCTCCGGGCTCTCCCGCGGCGGCCGGAGGCGTGCCGGCGCCGGGTCGTCCGGGGCCGTCCGGCTTGTCCGCGGCGGGGTCACTGCTGCTGCGGGGCTCCGGGCGCCGCCACCGCCTCGGGTCCCGCCGCTGCGGGCCGGCGGACCCGCGGCAGCAGGAACGCGGCGGCCAGCCCGCCCAGGCCGACGACCCCGAGCACCGCCATCGCCGCCGCGTACGCGCCCTTGCTGAGCCCCGACACGAGGATGGTGCCGGCGACGGCCGTGCCGAGCGAGGAGCCGAGGTTGGAGATGCTGCGCGACAGACCGGAGATCTCGCCCTGCTGCGACTCGGGGAAGCACGACTGGACGACGTTCACCGACGGGGTCAGCATCACGCCCAGGCCGAGGCCGATCAGCAGCAGGCCGGGGGCGAACGCCCAGGCGCTGGGCGATCCGGCGACCAGCGCCAGCAGCACGGCGATGCCGGCGATCGTCACCACGAAGCCCGCCATGATGAGGGTGCGCTGCGGACGGCGCCGGGCCAGCTTCTCCGCGGCCAGCGAGGAGGCGAGGATGCCGAGCGTCGCGGCGGTGAAGATGACGCCGGTCTGGATCGCGTCGTAGCCGCGGACGACCTGCAGGTAGGCGGCGACGGTGAACGAGACGCCCATCAGCATCAGCCACTGGGTGTTCTGGGTGACCAGGCCGAGGTCGGAGGTGCGGTTGTGGAACAGCGACGTCGACAGCAGCGCCTCCCGGCCGGCCCGCTCCCGGCCGCGCACCCAGGCGAAGAAACCGGCCAGCACCAGCGCACCCGCCACCAGCAGGCCGAGCGCCAGCCAGCCGTTGTTGTCGACGGCCAGGATGCCGGTCACCAGCAGCACCAGGCCGGCCGCCGAGAGCACCGCACCCACCGTGTCGAAGGGCCGGGCCGGGTCGGGCGGCAGCGGGTCGGCGATCCCCCGGCTGAGCACCACGATCACCACGATCACCAGCGCCTGGAAGACGAAGGCGGCCCGCCAGCTGATCGCACTGGTGATCAGACCGCCGATCAGCGGACCGGCTGCCGCCCCGATCCCGCCCATCGCCATGATCGCGCCGAACGCGCGGGCCCGGGACGCCGTGTCGGTGAACAGCAGCGTCGTCAGGATGTAGACCGGCGGGATCAGCAGCGCGGTGCCGACGCCCTCCAGGATCGAGTTCCCCAGGATCAGCACGCCGAGGCCGGGCGCGGCGGCGCTGAGCACCGCCCCCACGCCGTACACCACGAGCCCGGCCAGCAGGCAGCGCTTGCGGCCCCACTTGTCGGTCAGTTTGCCGCCCGGGATCATCAGCGCGGCCATCACCAGCAGGAAGATGGTGATGGCCACCTGGACGCCCTGCACGGTGGTGTCCAGGTCCTCGCTGATGTCGTTGATCATCACGTTCATGTTGGAGCCGGCGAAGCTGCAGATGAACTGCGCCAACGCCAACGGGGCGAGGACGCGCCGGGCCCCCGCCGTACGCCCTGCGGCCCCCGCTGCTGCCGTTCCCGCCATGCCGTCACCCGCCTGTCCGCGCCCGACACCCAGGGCCGCAGCTGCGCCGTCCGCACCTGCCGGGCACGGCGCGACGCGGCGGCCACCACGACCGTCGCACGAACACCCACCCGGCACGACCTCGGACACGCGGCAAGGCGGGGGTGACAACGGCATCAGCCGGCACTGCCGGCCGGACGGCCCTCCGGTCCGATCCAGGAGCGGGGCGACGGCGCCCGGTTCCGGATGCGCGGCGCCCTGACGACGGTGTGCGGGCGGAGCCCGGCGGGTCACGCGGGCCGGCGAAGCCGATCCGGGCCGGACGGCGTCACGGTCTCATCACGAGTTCGGAGGATCTGGGCAGCTTTGACGCCCCTTGATCCGGTAAGGGGAGGATTGTGCCCAGCGTGATCGTCCCTATGCTCCGGCCGTCCACGATGATCGGCACCAGGCCCAGGAGCACTCGTGCACGCCCCACGCCGGGCCCTCACCGGCCTCGCGGCCGCCGCCCTCGCCCTCTCCCTCGCGTTGACGGCCGGTTGCTCCGCCGGCGCGTCGGAGCAGCAGTTGCAGTACGAGACCGACTACAGCAACCACCCGCACCTGGAGGTGACCGGCTACCCGACGACCGAGACGCTGGGCGTGGTGCAGCGGGTCGTGTGGGGAATGGCCGACGGCACGGCGGAACGGCTCGCGGACCTGGCCCACCCGGAGGGCTCCGACGCAGCACACCGCGCGACCGCCGCCGACTGGATCCGCGAGTACCGCAAGGGTGCCCAGGGCAAGGTGACCGCCGAGTTCCAGGACGACCCGATGGAGCGTCAGAGCGTGCAGCTCACCTTCCACGACACCGGCCAGGCCACGGTCCTGGACCTCCGCCCCGACATCGAGACCGGCTGGCGAGTCGTCATGAAGTGACGCCGGCCACCGGCGCCGCGTCCGCGCCGACTCGGAAGGCCGGCGGCCGACAGGTCCCGTCCCCGAAGACGACGGCGGCCGGGACGGCGGCGAACTCCTCACGGACGTGACCGCCGTGACCCGGGCCGTCGACGTGGGGCGCGATCAGGTCGAGGAGGGCCAGGAGGTCGCCCACCATGTCGTCCAGCCGGAGGTTGCGGCTGAACAGGCCCCAGGCATGGCGCTCCCCCTCGGCCGTGAAGCCCCGGGACCGGCGCCGCAGGGAGGCGACGTCCCCGCCGGGCAGCCGGCTGTCCGGGTCCGGGCGGAGCACCGCGTACGCGTGCTCCTCGGGGTCCGGTCCCGCCGGACGGTCGGCGTCCAGGCCGAGGTGCCACCGAAGGGCCGCCAGAACGCCGTCGGGCGTGTCGTCGCGGAGGAAGCAGCTGAGAACGACTTCGTCGCGCAGGCCCACGGCCCGCAGTCTGCCGTGCGGCCCGGACACGGCGCGCGTCCGGCCCGTCCCACGGTCAGCCGGTCACCGGTCAGTCCGGGACGATGCCGCCGAGCAGTTCGCCGGAGAAGACGGCCTCGTACGGGAGGTCGACGCCGAAGGCCTTCTCCGCGAGGAGCAGCATCCCGGCGACGCCGGTGGGGGGGCGGCGCGTCCGGGGAGGGGTCCGGCGAGGGGTCGAGTCCGACCTCGGCCATGGCGGTGAGCAGCCACTCCGGCGTGCTGCCGTGTCTTCGGGAGGGCGCTCCCGGGTCGAAGCCGCAGGCGGGTTCGGTGTCCTCGCAGTAGGAGAACCACGGGATCGTCTCGGTCTTGACGACGAAGGCGCGCGTGCCGGCCGAGACCGCCTCCAGGACGCCCGGCTGCAGCGCCTGGGCGGTCCATCGCTGGACCGCGAAGTCCCAGCCGTCGTGTTCCCCGCCCCGGATCATGACGATGCCCTCGGTCAGCTGCCGGTCCAGGGCGTCGTCCTCGTCGATCCGGTCGATCGACTCCTCCTCGCAGCCGAGCCGGAGCAGCAGGCTCCGCGCGTCCAGCCCTTCGGCGAAGGTGACGGAGAATCCCGTGTCGTACGCCTGCGGGAGCCACGCCAACCCGCCGTCCACCGGAACCCCTCCCCCGCCGGGCAAAACAACGGGCAAGGAGCTCGCCCGCTCCTTGCCACTCTCAACATATAGCGCACGGGGGGCCTTGCGGCAAGGCCCCGGTGGTGCCGCAGAATTCTCGACCGGAGCCGGGTCGGGCGGGAATCGGCGCGTGGCGGAAATCGGCTCGGGGAAATTCCGGAAATCCGGGCCGTACGCCGCCGGAACGGCCCGGAAAGGCCGGCTGTGGGGATATCGGCGCGAAGGGGTGCTCAATGATTGATGTCATCGTGGTCGGCGGCGGGCCGACCGGATTGATGCTGGCCTGCGAATTGCGGCTGCACGGGGTGCACACGGTCGTGCTGGAGAGGTCGGCCGAGCGGTCGGAGCAGTCCCGTGGGCGCGGTCTGCACGCGCGCAGCGTCGAGATCACGGACCAGCGCGGCCTGCTGGAGCGGTTCGCCGCGGCGGGCGAGCGGTTCCAGGTCGGCGGGTTGTTCGGCGGTGTGGTGAAGCCGTGGCCGGCCGGGTTGGACACGGCGCACCCGTACGGTCTCGCCACCCCGCAGCCGGCCACCGAGCGGCTGCTGGAGGAGCGTGCGGTCGAGCTGGGGGCGGAGATCCGCCGGGGCTGCGAGGTGGTCGGCGTGAGTCAGGACGGGGACGGGGTGGGTGTCGGGCTGGCCGACGGCACGCGGCTGCGTTCGCGCTACCTGGTCGGCTGTGACGGCGGCCGCAGCACCGTGCGCAAGCTGGTCGGCATCGGGTTCCCGGGTGAGCCCGCCAGGGTGGAGACGCTGCTGGGCGACGTGGAGGCGGCCGAGGATCCGGCGGTGATCGCGGCCGTCGTGGAGGAGGTCCGCCGGACCCAGCTGCGGTTCGGGGTGACTCCCGACGTGGACGGGCAGGCGGGGCTGTACCGCGTCGTCGTGCCCGCCGACGGGGTGGCGGAGGACCGGACGGCCGCGCCGACGCTGGAGGAGTTCAGGCGGCGGCTGCGGGCGGTCGCGGGCACCGATTTCGGCGTGCATTCGCCGCGCTGGCTGTCCCGGTTCGGCGACGCCACCCGGCAGGCCGAGCGCTACCGCTGCGGGCGGGTATTGCTGGCGGGCGACGCGGCGCACGTCCACCCGCCGACCGGCGGACAGGGGCTGAACCTGGGCCTCCAGGACGCGTTCAACCTCGGCTGGAAGCTGGCCGCCGAGGTCGCCGGATGGGCCCCGGAGGGGCTGCTCGACAGCTACCACGCCGAGCGGCACCCGGTGGGCGCGGCCGTGCTGGACAACACCCGGGCGCAGATCACCCTGCTCGGGACGGATCCGGGGGCGGCCGCGCTGCGCGGGCTGTTCTCTCGGCTGATGGACTTCGAGGAGGTGAACCGGTACGTGACCGGGCTGATCACGGCGGTCGACGTCCGCTACGACGTCGGTGGGGGCCACGAGCTGCTCGGCCGGCGGATGCGGGACGTGGCACTGAAGCGCGGACGCCTCTACGATCTGATGCACGGCGGCCGTGGGCTGCTGCTCGACCGGACCGGCCTGCTGTCGGTGGCGGGCTGGGCCGACCGGGTCGACCACGTCGTCGACGACGGCGAGGAGCTGGCGGCGCTGGGGGTGGCGGCGGCGGTGTTGCTGCGGCCGGACGGCCATGTGGTGTGGGTCGGCGACGACCAGGACGGCCTGCTCGGCAGCCTGCCGCGGTGGTTCGGCGCCGCCTCCGCCGACCGGGGCCGGGCCGTCTGAGGGGTGCCGCCCGATCCGTTCGGTGGTGACGGACGGGTCCCGGGCCCGCCCGGGTGTTCTCGGGTGGGCCCGGACCGGTGCGGGGCGCGCTCAGACGGGCGCCCGTACGGCGTCCGGGCCGATGTCGAGGTGGTCGGCGACCAGCTGCAGGGTGTCGGTGAGGACCATCAGCCGGTCGAGTCCGGCGGTGGACGCGGCGAGGCCGACCGTGTGGCCGGACTTCCGGGCGTACTCGCAGGCCCGTGCGAGGGCGGCGACACCGGCCTCGTCGCAGGCCACGACGGCACGCAGGTCGAGGGCCAGACCGTCCGGGCAGGCACGTGCGGCCGACAGCAGCGCCTCCGGCAGGTCGACGGCGCAGCGGTCGTCGAGGGTGCCGGCCATCAGCAGCAGGGTCACCGGGCCGCCGGCCGCCAGTTGCAGCGACAGCGCACCGTCGGCGAGGGTCCGGACACCGAGCGGGCTCGCGTCGGGCCGTTCGGGAGTCCTGCGTCCGTCGTGCGGGAGCATCGCACCACCTCCCTGCTCTCCGGTGATCCTGCCCGCACCAGATGGTTCGAACCCGATGGACCGGGCCCGGCGCCCGGGTCCCCGGGATTCTCATCTGTGCAGCCGGGGCGGCGGGTTGGAGGATCGCACCAGGCCGCGCCGGGCGGGAGGCAGCGGGAGGCAGCGGGCCGCCGCTCACCGCCCGGCGGGCCTGGCCCGCAGCCATTGGTCGAATTCGGCGGCGACGATGCGCTCGTCGTGGACGTCGGCGGCGGCGTCGGAGGCGAGCCAGACGACGGGCGGGCCCATCACGGACGGGTCCAGGAATTCCCGGTTCCCGGCGGTCGCGTCCGGGGGCAGCATGCCCGTGGCGGTCGGCCCGCCGGGCAGCAGCAGGTTGACGGTGACGCCCGTGCCGCGCAGGTCGGCGGCCATGATCCGGGAGAGCGACTCGCTGCCGGCCCGGGACGGCCCGTAGGGGACGAAGCCCGCCCGGTGCATGGTGGAGGTGCTCACGGCGATGTTGACGACGCGTCCGCCGCCGGCGGCCAGCATCCGCGGCACGGTCTCGCGCGCCGTCAGGAAGTAGCCGGTCAGATTGGTGTCGACGACGTCGCGGAAGCCGTTCGCGGACACCTCCCAGAAGGGCCGCGGGTCCGTCATGAAGTGCGGGTTGACGGTGCGCATGCCGATCCCGGCGTTGTTCACCAGCATGTCGAGGCCGCCGAGCCGCGACCACGCCTCGTCGACCGCCCGGGCCACCGATGCCTCGTCCCGGACGTCGAGTCCGATCCCGACCGCGCCCACGCCCGGCAGCGCCCCCGCGGCGGCTGCCGCCCGCTCGGCGGACCTGCCGGTCAGCGCGACCCCGGCGCCGGCGGCGGCCAGCGCCGCGGCCATGGCGTGTCCCAGTCCGCTCGTCCCGCCGGTCACCAGCACCTTCACCGGACCACCCCGTTCGTCGAAGCTCCCATGCCGCGACGCTAGGTGCTGGAGGGCCCTCCAGGTCAACCGACCGGCCGTCGAGGGGTCGGCTGCTCCGTGCCTGCCCGGCGAAGATGAGTACGCGTGCTCAGCCGCGGGCCGGCGCGGCACGGCAGGCTCGGACCATGCGCCGACCGTTGCCGGGACTCGTTCCCCCTCTCCTCCTCATGATCTCCGCGGTTGCGGCCTGGGCCGTCTGGCTGGGCTGGGACCAGCACCGCGACGTGCACCCCGACGGTTCGGTCTCCGGCCCGTACGAGGCCTGGCAGGTGATCGGGCTGGTCGTGACCCTGCTGGTTCCGATGTGCTGGGCAGCGGCGCGCCACCGGGTGGCGGGTGCCGTGGTCGGCACCACGGCCGGGCTGACCGCCGCGGCCTTCGTGGACTGGTCCGACGATGCGAGCGGTCTCTTCCTGGTCGGCGTGGGGACGGTCATGGTGGGGAGCCTCGTGGCGACCTCGGTCGTCGCCGCGCTGGTCGCCTCGCTGACGCGGTCGGGACGCTCGCGCCCGTCCGCGGGGTGACCTCACCACGGCCGATCCGCCCGTCCCGGCCCGGACCTGACCGGCCCGTACGGCGGTCGGCGTCGTGGGTCGCCCCCTTTCGGGTGAGGGACCCGGTGTCATGACGGGTCCCTGACGGAGCGTCATTAGTGTCGGGTCGACCGCTTCGTCGTGGAGGAGGAGGACACCACCGTGGGCACCGACGCACCGCGCAGGATCGTGCTGACCCGGCACGCCAAGGCCGAGCCTAACGGCCCGGACGACCACGAGCGGCCGCTGGCCGACCGCGGCCGCCTGGAGGCACCGGGGACGGGCAGGTGGCTCGCCGCGGCCGGGATCGCACCCGGACTCGCACTCGTGTCGACCGCCCGGCGGGCCAGGGAGACCTGGGAGTTGATCGTCCCCGAGCTCCCCGCCCCGCCACCGGCCGTGTTCGAGGACCGCGTCTACGAGGCGGAGGTCGCCGATCTCCTCGCCCTGGCCGGCGAGACCCCCGACGAGGTGTCCGGGCTGCTCGTGCTCGGCCACAACCCCGGCGTCCACGAGCTGGCCGACGCGCTCGTCGGCGAGTCCGACGGCGACCTCCTGGACCGGATGGACGCGTCCGAGTTCCCCAACAGCGCCGTCGCCGTCCTCGAGTTCACCGGCTCCTGGAAGGACCTCGACGCGGGCCTCGCCCGCCTGGTCGCGTTCCGGACCCCCGAGGGCTGAACCGCCGGCCTCCGCCAGGGCGGCTCAGCGCGGCCTGGCGTGCCGGGCGACCCCGTCGTGGCGGTGCCGCGCGGCGGGCCGCTCGCCGCGGTGGCGGGCCTGCCGCCCGGGAGCGGTGGCCGTCAGCACGGCCGCCAGGACGAGCGGGGTCAGCAGCAGGACCATCACGGTGTTCACGGCCACCTCCGGAGTCGCTCTCGCCGGTCGGACGCCGCACGCCTGCCCGCATTCCGGCCCGCCATGCCCGCCGCGCCCGCCATGCCCGCCGCGCCCGGCCTGCACCCGACAGGGGCCGCTGCGCGGCCCGGGAGCCCCCGGGTGTCGGCACGGTGCGGCACACTCCGACCGGGTCGGCAGCCGGGAGGATCGACGGATGGCATCGGACGTGCAGGGGCCGGGCGCACAGGAGCCGGGCGGGCAAGGGCCGGGCATGGAAGCGACGCGGCCCGTGTGGGCCCTGGACCCGTTGGAGGGCGTCGGGCCGCTGCGGTTCGGCATGCGGGCCGAGGACGTCGCCTCGGCACTGCCGGACGCCCACGAGCCGGGCCGCTTCGAGGCCGAACCCCACTGGCCGGAGATCCTCGGCATCCGCTTCGGCTTCCGGCCCGCGCTGCCGGCGGTGTACGCCTACTTCGACGGGACCGGCCGGCTGTTCTGCGCGGCGGCCGACGCGGCCCACGGACCGCAGGTGGTCCTGGACGGGCTGGAGTTGACCGGCCGTCCGCCCGCTCTGCTGCAGGACGCGGTGCACGATCTGCCCTGGCCGGAGGGCTCCGGCGTGCGCTACGGGCCGCGCGGGAACCCGGCGGTCCCCGCGGTCGGCCTCGTCCTGCGGGTGCAGCAGACCACGGGCGGTGTGCTCACCCGGCCGGTGCTGGTGGGCCGGGGGCGGGCCGACCGCTGTGCCGACGATTCGGAGGGACGGGTGCCGCAGTGCGAGTGGCTGGGCCGTCAGTGGCCCTACCCCGACTGCCCCGCCGTCCTTCCGCCGCCCGACCACGAACCGGTCTGGCCGCGGGGCTGGCGGCCGCCGTTCTGAGCGGGCGTTCCGCACCGGTGCGACCCGGCCGGCGTCACCAGAGCCACCGGTCGAGGATCGCCGGCCAGGTGAAGTCCTCGTAGCCTTCGAAGGCCGCGGGGTCGATCTCCCTGAGGTCGTCGGCCAGGGCCTTCAACTCGTCCAGGGCGGCGTCCTCGTCCTCGAACGGGTCGTCGAGCACCCGGGACCGGCTGAGGTGGCGCCCGAAGTGGTGGAGGGACAGCAGCCACCGTTCGACCGAACCGTTGGCGAACCGGGCCTCCCCCGTCCACCCGATGTGGTGGACCTCCCCGGTGACCGGCTGGACACCGAAGGCCTGCCAGAGGTCCGAGCCCGGCGTCCGGGCGACCGTGAGCCGGTAGAACCGTCGGCCGTCGGACGCCACCAGCTGTGGGGAGGACCCGTCCTGGTACGGAACGTCGGTGACGATCTGCTCGGTGATCGGGACTCCGACGCCGGTCAGCAGGTGCTTCGCCGCGGACGGGACGTCCCACCCGGCGACGGTTCGAAGGCTCGCGCGATGGACGTTGCCCGGCCCGGCCCAGGCGGCGAGGTCTGCGTGGGTGACCATGGTGTCCATTCTCCGGTGTGCGGCGGTGGTGGCCCTGGCCGAGCGGTGCGAGTGCCCCGGCGGCGGCCCGCAGGATATCGCCGCCGACGGATCCGACGACGGATCCGACGACCAGGTCGACCGGCCCGATGCCGGGCGGTGCGGTGCACGGGACGGTCACCCGCACTGAACGGGCTCCAGGCGCGCGGGACCCGCCGGACGAGTCGGAGACGGAGCAGCTCACGGCCCTGATCTCGCGGCTGATCGCGGACCGCTGACCGCCGGCCGCCGCGGCTCCGCCGCCGGCGACCCGGTCAGCCCAACCGTGGCGGATTCCAGTCGTGGTGGCGGAGGATCATCCGCACCGCTGCGCCGGAGGGCGTCAGCCGCATCGCCGTGTTGCGCAGGGCGACGGCGAGCGGGCGTGAGAGCTGATGGCCCATCCGTCCGGCCTGCCGGGCGGCCCGCGCGACCGTCTGGCTGCGCGGTCTGCGCTCGGCGTCGTAGCGGGCCAGCGCGGTCTCGACGTCGGGTGCGGCGGCGAGGGCGGCGGTCAGGGTGACGGCGTCCTCCAGTGCCTGGCAGGCGCCCTGCCCGAGGTTCGGGGTCATGGCGTGCGCCGCGTCGCCGAGCAGGGCGATCCGGCCGGCCGTGTAGCCGGGGAGCGGTGTGCGGAGCTCGTGGACGTCGTGGTGCAGGACGGCGTCGGGCCGGGTCGCGTCGAGCAGGGCAGGGATCGGCTCGTGCCAGCCGCCGAACCGCCTGCGCAGTTCACCGAGCGGGTCGGCGAACCGCGTCCCGGCGGGCAGGGTGAGGACGGCGTGCCATTCGGCCCGTCCGTCCCGCAGGGCGATGTGGCCGAACTCGGCGGCCGGGCCCCAGGTCAGCTCGAAGTCGGTGTCGAGGTCGACCGGCCGTTCGGTGAGGGCCCGGAGCACCGTCGACCCGCTGTGCTCCGGACCGGGGTGGGCCGGGAAGAGCGAGCCGCGGACGGTGCTGCCGATGCCGTCGGCCGCCACCACCAGGTCGGCGTCGAGGACGGTGTCGCCGAGGTCGACGCGGACCGTGCCGGGCGCGATCTGCCGGACCGGGCCGGCCTCCCGGCCGATCAGCAGCGACCCGGCGGGCAGCGCCTCCCGGAGCAGCCGGTGCAGGACGGCCCGCGGGATGCCCATGATCGGCGCACCCACCGCCCGTTCCAGCGCCGCGCCGTCCATCCGCGCGAGCCACCGCCCCTCGGGGGTGCGGGTACCGCCGGCGTACTGGCCGCGCGCGGCCTGCCGGACCGGTCCGCCCACGCCGAGAGCGTCCAGCGCGCGCAGGCCGTTGGCGGCCAGGGAGATGGCGGCCCCCGCGTCGCCGAGCACGGGTGCGCGCTCGACGACCGTCACCTCCCAGCCGATGCGGTGCAGGCCGATCGCGGCGGCCAGTCCGCCGATGCCGCCGCCGACGACCACCGCCGTGCCGCCCATGCCGAACCCCCGATCTTCTACATCTGTAGAAGGCCGACCCTACCCGAACCGCTACAGGTGTAGAAAGGACCCATGGCTACGGATCGGCGCACCCTGCTCGCGGACGCGGCCCTCGACGTCCTCGCCGACGAGGGGATGCGCGGGCTGACCCACCGTGCGGTCGACCGGCGGGCGGACCTGCCGACCGGCACCACCTCGGCCTACTACCGCACCCGGGCCGCGCTGCTCACCGCACTCGTCACCCGCCTCGTCCACCTCGACCAGACGGAACTGCAGACGGCGGCCGAGCAGTTCCCGTCGATCCGCACCGCGGACGAACTGGTCGCCGGCCTGGTGCTGCTCACCCGGCAACGCCTCACCGGCCAAGGCCGCCGCCGCTCGCTCGCCCGCCACGCCTGCGCCGTCGAGAGCGTGCGCGACCCCGAGCTGCGGGAGATCCTCGTCCCCCGCGAGAACGCCGGCCGCGAAGCCGTCCGGCTGTTCCTCGCCGGCCACGGCGTCGAGGACGTCGAAGGCCGCACCCACACCCTGCTGACCTGCGTCGACGGCCTCGTCTTCGACCGGCTGGTGAGCGGCGGCGAGGTGCGGCCCGAGGAACTCGAAGGGCTGGTCGCCGCCGCCCTGCGGTAGACCGGCGAAGCCGGGCATCTCTCGTACCCGGGTGGCGCTCCGGTGTCTTCTCCGGTCGGCCGAGCGATCCGTTCCAGCCGTTCGTCACCGTTCTGTTCCAGGGCCCGCCGCCCTGTTCCAGGGCCGGCCACCGGGGCCTCCCGGCCGACCGGTTCACAGCACTGGGTCGGCGTGAGTGGCGTCCACCATGGAACCACCCGGGCTTCCGACGGGAATGAGGTTCGGAATGTTCCGGAGGATGTCGGGACTGTGCTCGTTCGACGGATCGCGCTCGACCGTGATGGTCACCTGGTAGGCGATCCTGAAGATGCTGGCCTTCGCGATCCCGATGCGGAGTTCCAGCAGCAGACACAACGGTGGGCCACCGGAGCCCATCAGGTTGGGCTGCGTACGGAGTTGCGGCGCCGAGGAGTCGATGAAGGCGATCACGCCGTCCTGACCGATGACTCTCAGTCCTGCGAGTGAGGCCGTCACCACCGGTGTTGCCCGGACGCCGTTGAAGTCCTGGATCGCCCCGGCGGTCGGAATCCCCCCGTGCCCCGAGTCGCCGTAGGGCACGAAGGCCACCACAGCGTCATTGCGCGGCGCAGTGCTGCTCGCGTCGAGGGCGATCGTGCCGGTGTGGACGATCTGCAGAGCGTCGGATCCGTCGGGGGCCCGGTAGGGGACGAACAGGTGCTGTGGTTTCATCACGTCTTTCGTCGGAATGAGGACCGACATGACCGCTCCCTGAAGGTTCGGGGGAAGGGCGCCGGCCGGATCTCCGTACCTGTGCGTGCAAGCATCTGGCCGACGCGGACTTCTTGCGGTTCGCGCGGGCTCGCGCGTTCGGACCGCCTGCGGCCGCTCGGCAGGACAGCCTGCGAAACCCGGCGACGGACGTGAGCCGGACCGGTATCTCCATCCTGGGTCGCGCCGTCCGTGCTGTCCACCACTGGCTCCGCCCCTGCGGCCCGGGGCCGGTCCTGGACGCGAAGCCACACGGTCCGGACGGTCACGGGGCGTTGTCGCGGCACCGGTCCCGCTCACCGTCCGGATTCCACCGGCTGCCCACGCCGGCACGGCCGATCCGGCACGGCCGATCCGGGACGGCCGATCCGGGACGGGCGCCCGCCGGTTCGCGGGCCGTCGCCGAGCGGCTCGGCTTCACCGTCGAGGGGACGCTGCGCAGTTGCGGCATCGCCCACGACGGGCCGGCCGCACGACTGGTGGGTGGGCGGGCTGCCGGGGCCGTGAGGCCCCGGCCGCGCCGACGGCGGTACCCCACGGGTCGGCGACCCGTGGGGGTACGGGGCACGGCCGGTCAGTCGGTGTCGTGCCGGCCGGGGCGCCGGTCGGGCGGGCAGTCGTAGGAGGTCAGGTAGTCGGCGGTCGGGCTGCCGACGCCGGTGACGGCGTCGTAGCCGCGGTCGGCGACCAGCGAGGTGTCGTGGCCCATGGTGCGCAGCGAGGTGGTGGTGCCCTCGCTCGCGTCGACGGTGTTGTTGAAGTCGACGCGGACCTGGGCGAGTTCGGTGCCGGGGCCGAAGGGGTGGTCGACCACGTCGTGGTAGGCGGCGCTGCCGTAGCGGGCGTAGATCGAGGGGTTGGCGAAGCCGATCGGGGAGCCCTGGGCCTGCTGGGCGAGGGCCTGGAGGGCGGCGACGACCGGGCAGGCGAGGCTGGTGCCGCCGATCCGGTACTCGCTGTAGCGGGCGCTGCCGTCGGGGAAGGTCTGGGTCTGGCCGACCAGGAAGCCGGTGTTGGGGTCGGCGACGGCGGCGATGTCGGGGACGACCCGGTTGCGGCCGCCGTTGGCGCCGGACAGCGATTGCGGGACGACGCCGCGCTGGTAGCGGGGCTGCGCGAAGCGGGCGCTGGTGCCGCCGCCCGCGCCGCCGTTGAAGGTGCCGGGGAGGTCGGTCCAGCTGGTGCCGTCCGCGGAGAGGACGGACTTCAGCGTGCCCCAGCCGGTTTCGAAGCGGTACGCGTCGGAGGCGTCCAGGGCGAGCGAGGTGCCGCCGACGGCGGTGACCCAGGGCAGCGAGGCCGGCATGTCGGTCTGCTTGGTGCCGGTGTCGGCGAGTTCGTCGCCGGAGTCGCCGCTGGAGAAGTAGAAGCCGATGCCGGTGGCGGCGCCGCGCTTGAACAGGTGCTGGTACACCCGGTCGAAGGCGGGGTCGCTGGCGTTCTCGGGCTCGCCCCAGGAGTTGGAGACGATGTCGCCGAGGTGCTGGTCGACGACGCGGTCCAGGGCGTCGACGAGGTCCTGGTCGTAGCAGGAGGAGGCGCCGACGTAGGAGATGTCCGCGTCGGGGGCGACGGCGTGCACGGCCTCGATGTCGAGGGTCTGCTCGCCGTACCAGCCGGCCGCGTCGCAGCCGTCCGGGTCGACCTCCGGCGGGGCGGTGTGCGTCCACACCGCCGGGTCGTAGCGCAGCAGTTTGTCCTTGGTGTAGGGGGCGTCGCCGTGCTCGGCGGCGTAGCGGGTGACGTCGTCGCCGATGGTCGGGGAGTCGTAGGCATCGACGACGGCGACGGTGACGCCGCGGCCGGTGAGGCCGGTGGCGGCCGCGCCGTACGCGCTGCGCAGCTGGGTGCCGTTGAGGCCCTGGATCACGTAGGGCCGGACGGCTCCGTAGGCCGCGGGCGTGCCGGTGGCCGGGTTGGCGCCGAAGTAGGCGGAGAACGGGCCGGAGTTGACGAAGGCGCTGCCGGGGCCGGGCAGGGTGTCCTGGGGCTTGGGCCGGCCGGGCCGGACCTTGCTGGGGGCGGTGTTGAGTCCGGTGACGCTGAGCACGTCGTCGGTGAGGTCGGCGGGCACGGTGACGTCGCCGGCCGGTGCCCGGTAGCTACGGGTGCCCTTGCGGTAGGTGTGCAGTTCGGTGCCGAAGGCCCGTTCGGCGTCGGCGGCGTCGCCCTCGGCGGTGAGGTAGTGCCGGTTGGTCGAGGTGACGCGCAGGCCGGAGGAGTGCAGCCAGCGGCCGACCTTGTCGCTCTGCGCGTCGCTGCTGCCGAACCGCTCGGCCAGCTGCTGCGGCGTCAGGAAGTGCCCGTACTCGTCGGAGGCCGGGTCGGAGACCTGGCGGGCGAAGGCGTCGAGGCCCTTCTGGTCGCGGCCGGCGAGGTAGACGCGTACGGTGACGGGCGCGTCGGCGCGTTCCCTGCCCTGGTCGGCGGCGGAGCGGGTCCAGTTCGGTGCCGTGCCGGGGACGGCCGCGCGTCCGTGCGGTGCCGGGGTGTCCGCCCGCGCGGGCGTGCCCGCCGCGGTGGCGGCCAGGAGCGGCAGCACGGCCATGACGGCCAGTCCGGTTCTGGAGCACGACAGGCGGATGCGCATGCGGGTCGGCCTTCCGGTCGGGGATGCGGGAACGCGTGCCCGGGCGGTCCGTCGGCCCGGCCACGCTGGACGGCCTCGACGCTAGGGTGGCGCGCCACGCGGATCGTGCAGCCCCGATGCGACGCACCGTCGGCTTCACCCGCCCGGTGGCCGGAGTGCGGCCGAACCACCGGCGGCTCCTCCTCGCCGTCGGGGTGGCGTCCTCGCCGTCGGGATGGCGCGTCCGTTGCGGAGGAGATCGGGCCGCGGTCCGGACGGGTGGCGTGGCAGGACCGGGCGGATCGGATCGGGACTCCGGCCGACACTCGGCAGGAGCGGTCCGGCCGATGACGCGCGGAGCCGGCGGTGTGCGGCAGCCCGAAATCCGCTTGCCCCGCTCTCCGTACCCGATGAGGATCGGCGCATGAGTCACGTCATACGAGCGGTAACGGTTGAGGACTGGCAGCGCGTCAAGGAACTGCGCCTGGATGCGCTGCGGGATCCCGTCGCGGGGATCGCCTTCCTGGAGACGTACGACAACGCCGTCACCAAGCCGGACGGGTTCTGGCAGGAGCGCGCGGCCGGCTCCCGCGGCGACATGATCGTCCAGCAGTTCGTCGCCGAGCGGACGGACGGCGGCTTTGACGGATCGGTGACGGTCCTGATCGAGCCGGCCGGCGGCGCGGATGTCTTCGGCGCGCCGGTCGACGTCGACCAGGCCCATCTGGTGGGTGTGTTCGTCCGCCCGGAGCAGCGCGGCACCGGACTGGCCCGGGCGCTGTTCGATGCGGCGATCGACTTCGCCCACCGGCTCGACGCGTTGAAGGTCTCCCGCGTCCGTCTCTACGTCCACCAGGACAACCAGCGGGCCGAGGCCTTCTACCGGAAGATCGGCTTCACGCGCAGCGGCCGCTCCGTCCCCGTCCCGGGCGACGAGTCGTCCGTCGAGCGCGAACTCGTCCTCGGCTGAGCCCCCGGCCGGCGATTCCGCCCGGGGAGGGCGCGGGGCGCTCCGCCGACGGCTACGCGGCGGGAGGTCCGGGGAGGTAGCGCCGGACTCTGGCGCTCGGATCGCCGGCCAGCTGGGCAGCCCTGCGTTCCACCTCCCGGGGGGCCAGGATGCTCAGGGTGCGCCATGCTTCGGCACGCACCCGTGTCCTCGGGTGGGTGGTGAAGTCCAGTACGCGTGGCACGTCGTGGGTGCCTCCGAGGTCGGCCAGCCCTCCCAGCGCTCCGACGGCGGTGGCGTCCGGCACGTCCCCGGGCGCGAGGGCGTCGCGGTACACCTGCGGGGCCAGGTCGGTGTACCCGCGCGCGTACAGGATGGCACGGGCGTGGTACCGGACCCGGGCGTCCGGATCGAGCATGGCCTCACGCAGGCGTCCCTCACCGTACGGCCGGCGGGCCCGGACCCGCAGGGCACGCAGTCGGATCCGGGGGCTCGCGCAGCTGTCCAGGAGCGGGAGAACGGCATCCTGCTCGGCCGGTGCCAGCTTCGACGAGGTGACGAGCCGGGCAGCCCACTGCCACAGGCCGGGGTCCTTCGTGGCGAAGGCAACCTCGACGGCCCCGGTCGGATCGATCCGCGCCAGCCACCGCAGACAGCACGCCCGCGCCACGGGATCGCCGGAGCGGGCGCCCTGCCGCAGCTCCTCCGCCCCCGAACGGCGGAGCAGGTCCTCCACCCCGGCCAGCATCGGGCGTGCCCTGCTGCGCCTGCGTATTCCGTCCAGCAGGGGCAGCAGCCGGACGAGGATCCCGACGTGCTCGGCACCGGTCAGCCGTGCGGTGACCGCGCGCTGCGCGAGGTCCCTGACCGGTTCGACGGGATCGTTGAGCCGCAGCAGGAGGAAGGGCAGCGCGAAAAGGTCTGCGGACGCTCCGAGCAGCTCGACCCCGGTCTGCCTGAGGTACCCGGAGCGGTCGAACGACATCAGGGCCGCCACGGCAAGGGCGTGCGGATCGGTCTGCCCGCCGCCCGGCACCTCGGATCCCATCAGGATGCCGGTGGAGCTGAGAGTCCCGCGCCTGCGGCGGTAGTCCGCCTCGATTCGCATCAACTCGACGGGCGTCGCCGTTCGGAGCAGGGTGTCCAGCCGGCTCGCCGCCGGCCCCGGGTCGTCGTCCCATGAAACCGTCACACGCGGGACAGTATCCAAAGTGCAGGGTCCACCTCGTCGCTCGGGGGCTAGCCGTGCTCGGTGATCAGTAGGCGGGCTGCGGTCAGGGCGCCGTCGGTGCGGATGCGGCCCGCCAGGGTGCGGGCGGTCCGGACCGTCCGGGGGGCGAGGGCATGGCGCAGCGCCGTGGTGAGGGAGTCGGCCGTCGGGTTGCTGCCCGGGTGGGCGCTGCCGATCCCGAGCCGGTCGACGCGGTCGGCGAAGTAGAACTGGTCGAACATCTGCGGGACGACCACCTGGGGCGTCCCGGCGCCGGCGGCCGCGGTGGTGGTGCCGGCCCCGCCGTGGTGCACGACCGCGGCGGCGCGCGGGAACAGTGCCTGCTGGTTCACCTCTCCGATCACCAGGCAGTCGGGCGCGGCCCCGTCGACGGAGAGGTCGGCCCAGCCGCGGGCGAGGACGGCGCGGCGGCCGAGTGCGCGGGCGGCTGCGATCATCGTCCGGGCGAGGCCCTCGGGAGCTCGCATGCTGCCGAATCCGAAGACGATCGGCGGCTCGTCGGCGTCGAGGAAGTCCTCCAGCTCGGGCGGGAGCGGGCGGTGGTCCGTCAGCGTCCACGCCCCGGTCTGCAGGACGTCGGGCTCCGACGGCCCGGGCCACGGCGCCAGGAGGGGATCGGCGGCGAGCCAGGGCGTGTCGGTGAGGATGTGGCGCCTGACGTCGCCGGCCGGGGCGAGGCCGATGGCGGCGCGCTGTGCGTCGAGCGCGGCGCCCCACAGGGCGTTCCAGCGTTGTGCGTCCCGGGCCCACAGGGTCGGGTTGTCGATCGTGCCGTCCGCGGGCTTGTCCCCCAGCAGTCCGAAGACGGGCGGCGCGTGGTGCGGGGACGGCAGTGTCATGGGCGCGAACGCGGCGTACACGTAGCCGGCACCGCGCTGTTCGGCCACCGAGCGGGCCGCGACGGCCAGCGCGCCGCCTGCCACGATCACGTCGCATCCCTCGGCGGCCGAACCCACCGCCGCGAACTGCTCCGCGACCGTGCCCTCGATCATCCGTCGTCGCTGTCCGGGTGTGGGCACCGTCCCTGCCGGCTGCTTCGCCGTGCCGTGCAGTTCCGGGCCGACCGGCAGGTAGGCGATCCCCAGTGACTCCGCCCACGGGCGGAAGTCGGGCGGTGCGACGACCACGGTTTCCTGTCCCAGTTCCTGCAGCCGCAGGGCCAGGGCGATCACCGGCTGGACCTCTCCCCGCGAGCCGATCGTTGACAGCAGCACCCGCATGTTCGCTCCCGATTCTTCTGCCGTGTCCCGTCGCACGGCTGGCCATGTTCGCCGAAAGAGGGGGCCTTGCGGCAAGATCCCCCCTGCGATATACGGTTGAACGGGAGAGGGAATCGGGTGGGGTCGTGGGGGACGGGGCAAAGACGCTCACGGTGGCGTCGCTGAACGTCTGTTGCGGGGTCAGGAACACGCTGCCTCCGCTGAAGGAGCGGGCGGCCGGGATCTGCGCGCTCATCGAGCGCACGGACGTGGACGTGGTGAACCTTCAGGAGGTCTGGACGCCCGGCCTGCTCGCCTTCCTCCGTGCCCGGCTGCCCTCCTTCCCCTTCCTCGCCCGCGGGACGGGTCTGCTGGGCCAGCCGGCGGGCGGCCTGGTCGCGTTCTCCCGGATGCCGCTGCGGTCGGCCGTGTACCGGTCGTTCCGCCGTGCCCGGGCGCGGCGCGGAGGCGTGCTCTTCCGTGCCGGCGCGGCGGCGAGCGCGGGCCTGCAGGGCGTGCTGACCTACGAACTCACCGGACGCCGGACCGTCGTGGGCAACGCCCATCTGACGGCGAACCACGACGGGGACTGGTCGCCGGGCAACCGGTACGAGGCCCTGCAGTCGGCGCAGCTGGAGGCGGTGCACGAAGCCGTGCGGGGGGCCCGCCGCCCCGACACCCGGCTGTCGTTCCTCGTGGGCGACTTCAATGTCCCGAGCAGCAGCGGCCTCTACCGGGCGGCAGTGGACGGCGGCACCTGGCGGGATCCGTTCGCGGCCGCCGACCTGCCGACCTTCCAGGCCGCGCTGCTGCCGGACGGGGCACGGGCGCACCGGGTCGACTACGTCCTGGTCCACGGCGATCCGGAGTGCCACCCCGTCACCGGCGCGGACGTCTTCCTGACGGAGCCGGTGCCGCTGCGGTCCGGGCCCGCGGCCCACCTCTCGGACCACGTGGGGCAGTTGGTCCGCGTCGGGCTGCCCGGCGCGGCGGCCGACTGACCTCGACACCCGAAGCTCGGCCGTTCACCGGAGGAGGAGCTGTTGGAACCCCGACCCGTCGGCGCGCTCGGCCCGTTGCAGGACGACCTGCACCGGCTGCCGACCCATCTGTATCCCGATCGGCTGTACGGCGGCCCGGCCCTGCCCGACCGTCCGGTCAGGGGTGTGCGGACGACGAGGCGCCGCGGCCGGCTCCACGGGCCGCTGGGGCTGAACCGGCCGGGCCTGCCCCTGCAACGGGTCCCGGTCCGCGCCTTCGTCGGGCCGGGAGGATCGGGCAAGACGCTCCGCGCTCTCGGCGAGAGCTACACGGGCGGCCACAACTGGGATCCGTACCTGTGGAGCTACCGGGACATCTCGTGGGTGTCCGCCCGCGACGACGCCTCGCTGGAGGCCGGTCTGCTGAAGGTGCTGGAACGCCTCCACCCGCGCGGCGGGGCGCCGTCTCCCGGTGCGGGCACCGGCACGCCGGAGGACCTGGTGCTCGACGGGCTCCACGCCCGGACGTCGCAGTGGCTGCTGATCCTGGACGGGCTGGACGACCCGGACCTCCTGCGGCGCCTCCAGGCGCCCGACGGCCTCCTCCGGCAGCGGATGCCCCGCGGCCCCTGGCCCGCCGTGGGCGAGATCGTGGTCACCTCCCGGATCACCGCCCGCTCCGCCTGGGGGCCGTGGGTCTCCCTGACCCGGGCCGAACCGTGGAACCGCGAGACCGCGGTCGAGCTGCTGCACGCCCACACCGGCGCCGGAGTCGAGCAGCACGCCGAACTGGCGGCCCTGGCGGCCCGGCTGGGCCGCCTGCCGTTGGCCTTGCGGCTCGCCGGGCGGCACGTGCACGCCCGGGCGGCGGCGGACGGGTCCTCCCCCGCGGACGGCATCGCCGGCCTCGCGGATGCCCTGGACGGGGTGTGGGGGCGGCATGCCGGCCGCCCCCACGCTCCGCAGCAGGCCGTGCCGGTGCTGTGCGGGCTGAGCCTGGACCTGCTCGCCGACCACGGTGTCCCGCACGCCCGGCCGGTGCTCGCCCTGCTCACCCTCTTCGCGGCGGAGCCCGTTCCGACGGCCCTGCTGAAGGCGGCGGCAGTGGTCGGCCTCCAGGACCCCCGTGGGGTGCGGATCACCGAGGAGGACCTGGAGCGGACGGTGACCGCGTTGCGGGACATCGGCCTCGTCCACGGGACGTCCCTGCTGACGGTGGATCCGCTGGTGAGGGAGGCCGTGCGCGCGGCGCTCGCACACGAGCCGGAGACGGCCCGAGCGGTACACGGGGTGTTCGTCGACCTGCTGGAGCTGGCCGTGCACGCGGTCGATCCCGAGGACCCGGGCCACGCCCCGTGGTGGCCTGCGCTCGCGCCGCACCTCACCGCGGCCCGCGACCTACCGGTGGCCGTGGCCGCGGCCGCGGATCCGCGGCAGGAGGCCCGGCTGACGGCGGCTGCGCAGGTCCTGGCGGCCGGTCTGCAGCGTCACGGGTACGTCCGTTCGGCCCGGCTGGTCCGCCGGGAGAGCGTGCCCGGCACCCCCTCGTAGCCGGTGTCCGGCCTGCCTGTCCCCGGCAGTTGCCACACCCTCGCCCGGGGCCGACACCCGTTCCTCGGATGCGCGGGCAGGGCGGCAGCGGCAGGCTCCGCCCGTCCGGCGGGTGTGCGCGGCGGGTCCGTCCCTAGGATCGCCGCGACCACCGGCCCGGCCGACCCCGCCACGTCCGCCACGAAGCGCCCTCGCCCGACGCCGAGTTCGCGCAGCGCCCGCCCGTGGTCGGCAGCCACCACCAGTCCCGCGCCGAGGAGCATCACCCGCCAGCCCGCCAGGACCGGCCGCCGGAGCGGGCGCGGCAGCCCCGCGACCGACCCGCGCAACCGCGCGCAGTGGAACGGGACGTGCCGCTCCTCGTCCGCCAGGATGCGCCGGGCGACCTCCGAGGTCAGCGGGTCGCCGGTGCCGTCCCGCAGCGCCCGGTAGTAGCGCAGGGCCACGACCTCCGCGACCATCAGGAGCAGCAGCTCCGCGTGGAGCCCCGCCGAACGGCGCATGCGTGCGAACACCGCGTCGCTCCAGTGGCCGGCCGACGTCGTCGCCCCGCCCGCCGCCAGCAACCGGGCGAGCAGCCGCGCGTGGTTGTGCTCCTCGTCCTCGAACAGCCGCACCGCTGCGGCGTAGTGCGGGTCGCCCGCGGCGTCCGCCTTGGCGATCAGGTTCGCGCCGTCGCCGTCCTCGCCGAGCTGGAAGCGCTGGACGCTCGCCCGCACCGCAGGGGACAGCCGGGCACCCGACTCCCAGGAGGGATCGGGCGTGGCGCCACGGCGGTCCCGTTCGGCCTCGAAGTCCCTCACCCAGGCGACGAATTCCGATGCAGCCATGCCCTGCCCCTTCCGTGCCCGTCCCGCCGCTCCGGGCGGCGCCCCCTCGATCAGGGAGGACGCTGCCGGACGGTTGCCCCGTTCCCGCGAGGACCAGCACCGCGGTCGGCCGGACCTGCCCTGGGCGAGCGCCTCCTTCGGCAGCCGGTTGCCCGACGTGCAGGGACGGCTGGTCACGGACGGACGGTGCACATGGTGCCGGCAGCGCCCGTCCGGGCAGCAGGCCGGGAGGCCGGCGCCGCGCCGTCGACACCGGCCGGTGTTCGGCCGCTTCGAGGATCCGGCCCACTGGCTCCCGACGCCGCCGAAGCAGGGGGCCGCACCGCGCGCGCTCAGGCACGCTCGGGCACGCTGCCGTGGACCGAGCCGGGCTGACGGATCCCGGTCCGGTCGGCCGCCGGGGCAGGCCCGGGCGGCGGGTGTGACACGACGCCGGCTCTCCGGAGTCCGTCGGGGCCGGGCGGAAACCCGTTGGTGGGGCTGTGACGGCGGACCGTAGACTCCCGTGATCATGACCGACATACCCGCCGCGGCCTCGCCGAACCCCGCGGCCCCGCACCCCTCCGTGTCCCCGTCGATCCCGGCGATCCCGTCGATCCCGTCGATCCCGGCGGCCGCGCCGTCCCCGGTGCCCGGCAGGGGCGGTGCGTCTGCGCCTGGTGGCGCGGGCACGGCCGACGCGGACCTCGTGGCGGGCGCCGGCGCCGCCGCGGGCCGGGGCATGGTCGACCGCGAGGTCGTCGCCGAGGTCGTGGCGCTGTGTGCGGTCGCCGGTGAGCACCTGCTGGTCGTCGGTGCGCCGGGCACGGCGAAGTCCGAGGCCGTGCGGCGGGTCGCCGGGCAGCTCGGCGGGCGCTACTTCGAGTACCTGCTCGGCCGGTTCACCGAGCCCAACGAGCTGTTCGGGCCGGTCGACCTGCGACGGCTGCGCGAGGGCCGCGTCGAGTTCGAGACCCGGGGCATGCTGCCCGAGGCCGACATCGCCTTCCTGGACGAGGTGTTCCTCGGCTCCACCGCCGTCCTCAACACCCTCCTCGGGCTGCTCAACGAGCGGGTCTTCCGCCGCGGCGGCACGGTGCTGGCCAGCCCGCTGAGGGTCTGTGTCGGTGCTGCCAACCACCTGCCCGAGGACCCCGGGCTCGCCGCCTTCGCCGACCGGTTCCTCGCCCGGCTGTTCGTCGAGCCGGTCGCCGACGCCCGGCTGGAGGAGCTCCTCGAAGCCGGACGCCGCCCGGCCCCGCCCCTGCTGGCGCCGGCCGACGGTGCGGCGCCGCACGGCGCACCCGGCCGGCCCACCGACCTGCTCGGTGCCCTCGACCGGCTCGCCGTCGCTGCTCGCGCCTGCGACCTCACCGAGGTCACCCCCGCGGTCGCCACCGCCCTGCGAAGGCTGCGCGCCGCCGGAGTCCCCGTCAGCGACCGCCGGGCCGTGCGCTCCCAGCGGCTGGTGGCTGCCGCCGCCGTCCTCGACGGACGGGACCGCGCCACCACCCGCGACCTGTGGGTGCTGCCGCTCATCGCCCCCACCGCGGACGCCCAGGCGCTCGCCCGTGACACCCTCGCCGACCTGATCGAGAAGTCCGCCAACCACAGCCTGGTGCACGCCGCCGAGGAGATGTCGCGCAGCGCCGATGCCCGGGCCGAGCGGCTCGCGCGCTCCGCCGCCGCCCTGCTCGCCGAGCACTGCGCGCTCCCGGGCGGCGCGGACTCGCGGCTGCGGCTGGAGGGCGCGCTGCGCGAGATCGACGCGGGCTTCGATCCGGGCGACCTGCCCGCCGTGCTCGCGAGCGTGCGCGCGGACCTGGTCGCGGCGGTCTCCCCGACGTGACCACCGCCCAGCCGTCCGTGCCCGCCCGGACGTCCGGCCCCGGCGGGGCGGTCACGCCCGGGCCGCCTGTAGCGCCCGGCTCGGCCGCCGAGCCCGTCTTCGCGCTGCGCTGGGAGCGGCGCGAACCGCCCCTGCCGCCCGCCGCGGTGCTCGCCGTCGGCGACGCCGTTCCGGCCCTGGCCGCGGCGACCCGGGCCCGGCTGCTCGCCGGCGTGCGGCTCGGCACGCTCGCGGACGCGGGCGCCCTGCTCGTTCTGGGTGCGGCCGACGACCTGCCCTGGGCCGACGGTGCCCGCTACCTCGGGCGCGAGGGCGAACTGCTCGTCCCCACCACGGCGCGGCCGCTGCCCGTACCCGCCCTGTGGCCGGCCGCCCTCGGCGCCCGGCGCGGCCAGGTGTGCGTCCTGCTGCCCGGGCACGCCATGGTCGCCGACCCGCCGCCGCCCACCACCGACCCCGCGGCACTGGACCGCTTCCTCCCGGCCGAGCCAGACACCGAGCCGGGATCCGCCGCCGAGCCGGAGCCCGACGCCGCCCCCGGCCCTGGCCCCGACGCCGCCCCCGCACCCGCCCCTGGACCCGCCCCCGGATCCGCCGAGCAGCCCACCGGGAGCCGTCCCGCATGACCAGCGCCCTGCCCTCCGCCCTCGCCCCCTGGTCGGCCTCCCTCACCGCCCTCACCCCCGAACTCGCCACCGCCCTGGGCCCGTTGCTGCGCCGCCTGGAGGCCCTGGTCGCCGAGCACGAGCCGGCCGCCCGGGCCGAGGGCACCCCGGACGGCCACGGCGGCCTCGCCCGCACCGGCCACCCGGACCGGCTGCTGCCCTCCGAGTGGCTGCTCGCCGACGAGGTCCCCGATGAGTTCCTCCGTCGCCTCGTCGACGGCGAACTCCTTCACCTCGCACCCGAGTTCACCTCCCCTACGCCGACCGGCCGGACGGTCGTGCTGGCCGACACCGGCCCGGAGCAGGCCGGCGCCGCCCGCCTCGTCCAGCTCGCCGCCCTGCTCGTCCTGCACCGCAGGGCCGCCGCCCGCGGCACCGGTCTGCGGGTCGGCATCCTCGGCGACCTCTCCGGCACCTGGCTCGGCGGCGACCTGGAGGACCTGCTCCCGGCCTGGCTGGAGGCGCGCCGCCGGAGCGACCCGACCTCTGAGGACGTCCGGCACGCCCGCGAGCTCCTGGAGGACGGCGACCGCGCCTGGGTGCTCACCTCGGAACGCCTCGCCGCCCTCCTCCCGGCCGGCACCCGGGCGCTGACCGCCCGGCCGGTGCGGTGGGACGCGAACGGCGCCACCGGCGTCGAGGTGCGCATCTCCACCGGTACGGCCGCCCCCACCACCGCGCTGCTGCCGCTGCCCGCCCCCGACATCGCCGTCCGGGCGCTGCGCGGCGCCGGGTTCCGTCGCGCCGCCCCGGCGCAGGCGGTGCTGCCGACCGGCGTCCGGGGTGGCGCCCTGCCCGTCTTCACCACCGACTCCCGCACTCTGCTGGCCCGCGGCCGCGACGCGGACGTCCTGCTCGCCGTGCACCTGCCCGGATCCGACCAACACGCCGCCGCGGTCCGCGCCCGCCGTCACGACCTGCCCGGTCCCGCCGTGGCCGCCGGCCGCAACGGGCGGCGGCTGATCGTGCTGTGCGCCTGGGGCCGCCGGCTCGTCCCGTACGTGAGCGGGCGCCGGTTCTGCGAGCGCGGCGAGTACGTGGTCCGCGACAGCGCCGCCCTCGGGCTCGACCGCGCCGGCCTGGACGCGCTGCTGGCCGAGCCGGTTCTGCCGTTGCTGGTCGACGGCCGGTTCCTGCGGCTGCCGGTCGCGGGCCGCTGGTGGCGGATCGGCGCGGACGGCGAGGCCGAGGACGACGGGCCGGTCGGCAGGCAGGCTGCGGGCGTACCGTACGACCGGGCCCGTGACACCCGCCTGTTCGAGGGCGACCTGCCGCCCGAAGCCGCACGGGCCCGCCATCTGCTGCACGGCGCCGGCGCCGTCGCATGGAGCAAGGACCGCCGCGCCTGGGACCTCGTCGACCGCGACGGCGTCCGTCAGCGCGTCGCCCTCCGGGAGCAGGCGGACGTGATCGGGCTGGTCCACGGCGCCGAGGGCGCCGCCCTGGTCACCCTCGGCCGCAAGGACGCCGTGCTGCGCCACGCCCGTGCGAGCGGTCGGCGCACCCTCGCCCGGCTGTCCGGCGGCAGCGGCCGCCCCGCCCTCCACCCCTCCCTGCCCCTGATCGCCGTGCCCAAGGGACCCGACCGGATCCTGGTCGGCGACGCGGACACCGGGCGGATCCACCACGTCATCGGGAGCGGCCAGTGAGCACCGCAGAGGCGCCCCGCACGGCCCGTCCGACCCCCGACCGGCCGGACCGGCGCACCTCCGCCACCCGCCCGCCCGCGCCCGGGGACTTCCGCGGCGCCGTCGAGGCCGACGGCTTCGTCCTCGACACCCCCGTCACCGGACCGGCCGAGGCCGCCGCCCGGGTCCTCGCCCACTGGCAGGACGGCGCCGAACTCCACCGGCTGCCCGACGGACGCTGGCTGTTCACCCTGGCCGCAGCGGTCACCGTCCGCGCGGACCTGGCCCCCGGCCTGCCCGTGCGCCGCACCGCCGGGGCGCTGGTCGCCCTCGGCACCGACGGAACCGGCGCCCCCGCCGGGCACCTGCTGCTCACCACCGGCGGCCGCGTCGCCGCGCACCCGACCGCCGACCTGCCCGCCGTCGACCCGGCGGGCTGGCTCGACCCCGGCGGCCTCACCGTCCACCGCCTCGGGCCCGTCGGCACCCCACCCGACCCCGCACCCGTCGTCGACGCCGTGCCGGCCCCGGCCACCCCCGACCTGCGCGCCGCCGCCGAGCTCGGCGCCCGCTCGGCGACCGCCGGCCGACTGCTCGGCGAGTCCGGGCGGCCCCGGCTGCTCGACCGTCTGCCGGTGATCGCCCTGCCCCGGCTGCGTCTGCGGCGGACGCCCGGCGGGCCGCGCTTCGCCCGCCTCGGGCCGTCGCCGAAGGCTCCGCGCCGCGGTGCCGCCCCGGCCGGGCTGCTGTCGCCGCGCGGTCTCGGCCGCCTCCTGCGGTCCGTGCTGCGCGGCGCCCGGACCGCCCTGCGGTTCCTCATGAACCTCGCCGGTGCCGCCGTGGTGCTGACCGGCCTCGTGCTGATCCTGGTCCGGACGGTGAACGGGCTCGCCTCGGGCGACACCACCTCGCCGTACACGCTGTTCGGTCCCGTCCTCCTGGTCCTCCTCGCCCTGGCGATCCGTCTCCAGCGGCAGCAGGCCGGCGCCGCGGCCGGCGGCTCCGCAGGCACCCGCACCCGCACCCGCGGGGCGGCCGCCGGCGGCGCCGCGGGCGGGGGGGC